>JANOVD010000369.1:0-3182 GCA_031417255.1 Chitinophagaceae bacterium | reverse complement strand
GCATTTGAATACCAGGGACAAAAATGTTCTGCAGCTTCAAGGGCTTATATTCCATCGAACATGGCAGCAGAAGTAAAAAAGAAATTGGTTGAGCAGGTAAAGACAATGAAGATGGGTACGGTGGAAGACTTTACCAATTTTGTTAATGCAGTAATTGATGAAAAAAGTTTTGATAAACTTGAAAGTTATATTAAAAATTCAAGAAAGAGAAACAGCGGAGCAAAAGTATGGGTAGGAGGCAAGTGCGATAAAACCGAAGGCTATTTTATTGAACCAACCATTATTGAAGCAACTGATCCCAATTATGTAACCATGTGCGAAGAGTTGTTTGGCCCGGTACTTACCGTTTATATTTATGATGAAAATAAATACGAATCAACATTGAAACTGGTTGATGAAACTTCACCCTATGCATTAACGGGGGCAGTAATTGCACAGGATCGTTTTGCGGTAGAACTGGCAACCGACAAATTACGCAACAGTGCCGGTAACTTTTACATCAACGATAAACCAACCGGAGCCGTGGTAGGGCAACAACCCTTTGGCGGCGCAAGAGGCAGTGGTACCAACGATAAGGCGGGTTCTATTTTAAATTTATACCGCTGGTTAAGTGCACGTACAATTAAAGAAACATTTAATTCTGCAACGGATTATCGCTATCCTTTTCTGCAGGAAAAATAAAGCCCCTCCGGTACTCCCCGAAGGGGAGGGAAATGGAGAAGATATGGGCGAGTGAAAAGAATCTTTTATTAAACTCTATAATAGATAATTCATGAACAGTTCAGATAATAATACTCCTGAAAGCCCCTCCTTCGGAGGCCCGTCCGAACGGGGCATCCGGGCGGAGGTTTGGGGAGGCCGAACGATTCTAGATAAACAGCAATTACATCTTACCATATTAAGACTGGCTCACCAGCTTTTAGAAAATAATCTGAATTTGCATGATGTAGTTTTTATTGGAATTCAGCCACGGGGTGTGCAGGTAGGCACAAAACTGATGGACTGTATTCAACAGCTTTGCCCCGGTGAAAAACTGCAATACGGAATTTTAGATATTACTTTTTACCGCGATGATGTAAGAGATGAACTGCATGTTGCCAACACCACCGATATTCCCTTTTCGATTGAAGACAAAAAAGTAGTTTTAATTGATGACGTGCTCTATACCGGCCGTACCACCCGGGCTGCATTGGATGCCATTCAGGATTTTGGAAGGCCTAAAAAAATTGAACTTTGTGTGTTGGTTGATCGCAGGTTCAATCGTGAACTGCCCATACAACCTGATTATTGCGGCAAAGCCATAGATTCAATAATATCACAAAAAGTAAAAGTAGAGTGGGATAAAGAGGCGGTGGTACTGTATTGAGAAGAGAGCTTCAAGTTACAAGCTACAAGGGACAAGTCTGCTGTAGCAAAGTCTTTTTAAATTGCATGCTTCTCCCTTGCGGCTCTTCCCCTTGTACTTCTCTAATCAGCTTTTTTAATTTCTTACTTTTTTCCCTTAACTTCGCTGCTTAATGCAACTATCTACCAAACATCTATTGGGCATTAAAGACCTCACAGCAACCGATATTTCCCTTATTTTATCAACCGCCACCCAATTTAAAGAAGTATTACAACGTTCTGTAAAAAAAGTGCCTTCATTACGTGATGTTACAATTGTGAATTTGTTTTACGAAAATTCAACACGTACAAGAATATCTTTTGAGCTGGCCGAAAAAAGACTGGGTGCAGATACGATCAATTTTTCTGCTTCTGCTTCATCGGTATCAAAAGGAGAAACATTGCTGGATACGGTGAATAATATTTTAAGCATGAAAGTGGATATGGTGGTGATGCGCCACAGTGCCGGCGGAGCTCCGCATTTTTTAGCCAAACACATTCCTGCATCTATTATTAATGCTGGTGATGGTATAAATGAACATCCAACACAGGCATTGCTCGATGCCTTATCTATACAGGAAAAAACAGGAACACTTGAAGGCAAAAAAGTTGTTTTGGTTGGAGATATCATGCACAGCAGGGTTGCACTCAGCAATATTTATCTTTTAAATAAAATGGGTGCCCAGGTGATGGTAGCAGGCCCGCCAACGCTTATTCCAAAGTATATTGAAGAAGCATTGCAGGTAAAAGTTGAATACAATATTAAGAAAGCACTGGAATGGTGCGATGTGGCAAACGTGTTACGCATTCAGCTTGAAAGGCAAAAGCAGGTTCTTTTTTCTTCGTTAAGAGAATATAACCTGGCATATGGCATCAGTAAAAAATTATTGGATGGCTTAAAGAAAGAAATTGTAATTATGCATCCGGGTCCCATTAACCGTGGAGTGGAAATTGACAGTGATGTGGCCGACGGTAATCAATCTATAATTTTGCAGCAGGTTGAAAATGGGGTGGCAGTGAGGATGGCGGTGTTGTATTTGTTGGCCGGAAACAAGACGAATGGATAGTGCTTTAATGGATAATTATAAAATGCCTGCCTGTCGGCAGACAGGGATAATTGATAATTATTTTGTAATCAATTATCACATATTTATTTAAACATTTGTACTTTGGTATAAGAAAAAAATATGACACTGGTTCTAAAAAATTATCCATTAGTTAATTATCAATTATCCATTAATGAAAAGAATTTGTTTATTCCCCGGCACATTTGATCCCGTAACATTGGGCCATACTGATATTATTGATCGTGCCCTGCCTTTGTTTGATAAACTGGTAATTGGTATTGGCCGTAACGCCAATAAAAAACCAATGTTCAGCGAAAAGCAAAGGCTGAAATGGTTGAGGGAAATTTATAAGAATAATCCAAAAGTAGAAGCACTTGCTTATGATGGTTTAACGGTTGATTGCTGTAACAAAGTTGGCGCTAATTTTATTCTTCGTGGCATACGTTACGTAAATGATTTTGAATACGAAAAAGCCATTGCAGATATGAACAGAAGTATTGATCACCAGATTGAAACTGTTTTTCTAACCTGTCTTCCACAGTTTACTTCCGTTGCATCTACTTTGGTAAGAGATGTACTGAAAAATGGAGGAGATGTCTCACAGTTTTTACCTGATGTTGTAAAACAGTCGATCAAAAGGCGCAAATAATTTTTCCAATTCTATTTTAAATTTTACTATGTCTATCTGGTTTAATAAATCATTGTCGTTACCCCAATTAAATCCGCTTGGCC
>JANOVD010000368.1:0-1563 GCA_031417255.1 Chitinophagaceae bacterium | reverse complement strand
CGAAAAAACACCCGCTTAACTCATGGCAAAAAATGAAATAAAATATCTTACTGCCATTAAGCAGGAGAAGCGTCCGAAGAAATACTGCCGTTTCAAAAAAATGGGCATCCATTATATTGATTATAAGGATGGAGAATTTCTGAAAAAATTCATTAACGAACAGGGTAAATTATTGCCACGCCGTATTACCGGAAACTCTTTGAAGTTTCAGCGTAAAGTTGGTGATGCAGTAAAAAAGGCCCGTCAAATGGCTATTTTACCGTACGTTACTGATTTATTAAAATAATTTTTTTCACCACCCTAACCTTTTAATAGGGAAAGTTTGATCCTGGTTATAGTCAGGACTGGATTGGGTAAAAATGCAAAACAATGCAGGTAATATTAATACAGGATGTAAACAATTTAGGTGGCGTTAATGAACTGGTAACAGTTAAAAACGGTTATGGCCGTAACTATCTTATCCCAAGTAAATTCGCTATTGAAGCCAGTCCTTCTAACATGAAAATGATGGAAGAAAAAAAGAAGCAACAGGCTAAAAAAGAAGGTAAATTATTAGCAGAATTAAACAGTGTAATTGCTGTTTTAAATGCTGGCGCTTTAAAGATTGGTGCTAAAACCGGTACAAGCGGTAAAATATTTGGTAGCGTAACTTCAGTTCAAATTGCACGTGCAATTAAAGAGCAAAAAGGTTACGAGATTGACCGTCGCCGCATCAGCATTATTGACGAAGTAAAAGAACTTGGTACTTTTAAAGCAAGTATTGATTTTGGTAACGGCAACGAAACTGAAGTTGAATTTGAAGTAATAGCTGAGTAATTTTTAATTACGATTTTATATGAGTGCCTTGCTTTTAGCAGGGCCTTTTTTTTACTTTTGGGATTTAACCTTGTAAAATGAATTATTCAATTGCACCGCCCTTCAGGGCGGTGATTATTATAGATAGCATCAGGCTTTAGCCCAAATCAAATATTGGGGCTAAAGCCCCGCAGCATATCATTTTTTTGCCACCGCCCAGAAGGGCGGTGCAATTCAAACTCACTTTGGCACTACTACCTCAATAAAAATTCTTTTAACTCATTGGTGTTGGCACTCATCTTTGTGCTAACCTTTTCTTTCTTTATTTGCTCTGCAACTGATTCCGGTAAAGGAACTGTTTGATTTATTAGTGGTTCAATAACATCGTAAAATTTTACGGGATGGGCAGTTTCCAGGATTACTCCTTTTGTATTTGGATGTTGGGTTTGATATTGCTGTAAGGCAGTGTAAGCAACCGCTCCATGTGGATCAAGCAGATAATTATGTTTTTGAAAAACTGAAATTAGTGTTGCTTTCGTTTCTTCATCAGAAATGTCCTTCGATCCGCTCGAAGCGGGCAATTCGCATGTTCTCGCGGATCAGGCCGACGACATCGGCCAGGCGATCCTGCACGGTGCGGGCCGGTTCGTCGACGAACGGCTGCGCGAGCAGTTCCTCGACGGTCTTGGGCGCTTTGAGTGCGACCTGCTTGGCAAGGTCGTTGCCGAGGGCGATGAAACGATCATTCTTCACGACCGACGGACTCTC
>JANOVD010000367.1:0-3383 GCA_031417255.1 Chitinophagaceae bacterium | reverse complement strand
GCAATCTGCAAATAATGGCCCTGAAATGTCGGCACCTGCAACCGTGGAAACAATTGTAGCTGATTTAACCGAACCTATTGTTGTTGAAACACCTGCACTAGATAAAATTAAAGCTGAAACTATTGAAACTCCTGATGAGACAAACAACGGCTCCGTTGATGATAACGGAAGCGCTGAGGTAGCAGAAAAGTGGTAATAACCAAAAACACCAAAACTAATTGTAGCAAATCCTCCCTTAATGTGGGAGGATTTTTTTTGTAATGTTAATTCAGGAAACTTAAATTAAAAAAAGAAGTAAATTGTAAAGAATGAAAAGGATAATTACAAGTTTATTACTTATAGTGCCGGTTTTAACTTCCTGTGCACAAGCTAAGTGTAATATAAAAAAGGCTTATGCTTTTTATACAATCTCGGTGCCCGGTGCACAAATGGCAGATGAGAATGGCAATCCAATACCCCCTAAAGCAGATATAACCAGGTTTATTTATATTGAATGGATTGGAACCACAAAGCCAAAAATAGAAACAGTACTTTACAATAATAAAGTTTTAGCTGCAAAACTTATTGCTGTTGAAGGGCGCACTGTAGTTCCGGGTAGCGAACTTAGCCCAAACAATGTTTCTAAAATTACCGTTAAGAAAGGTAACAGTCTCTGGAAGGTAGAGCTTCAGCCGGTTTCAGACAACCCGATGCCGGAACCTGATTGTAAAAATATCATTATCAAAAACAAAGGAACAGGTAAAGCATGTTTATTTAAACTGATAAAAGAAACACAATTGATGATGATGCCAAGATATTGATTATTTTACCCTGGATAAAGTATCGCCATTTTTTTCTGTAAAAGTTGGAAAAGGGTTTGAATTAAAATAAGGATTTGGAATTGTTTGACCCTGAGGATTAAATTTAAGTGTTGGTATTGGCGCTATTAAAGATATATCAGGGATGAGGCAGGGCATATTATCTAATAGCAATTGTTTTATTCCTGAAAATGAAGATTGATAAGTTACTAATGGGATTTTCTTTATGAACCCCGGGAATAAAAAAGCATTTTTATTTTTTCGCTCTGGAAAAAGTGAAAGCTCTAAAAGTTTTGATTGTGATACGGCAGGCATTGTAAAAAATATTAAGGAAGCTGCAAGATAAATCGCTTTCATAAAGTTTATTTTCTTAAAAATAAATAAAAACAGCCATACTATCGCATTTTCTTATAGGAGTTTATCAGGCCATTCGCAGAGCTATCATGATCACTAATATGCTCATCATGCTCCAGTTCAGGTAAAATTTTATTTGCTAACACTTTACCCAGTTCAACTCCCCATTGGTCAAAACTGTAAATATTCCAGATAACGCCCTGCACAAATATTTTATGCTCGTACAATGCAATTAATTGGCCCAAAGTAAAAGGAGTAATTTGTTTTATTAAAATAGAATTGGTTGGCCTGTTGCCTTCAAAGATCCTGTATGGACTGAGCGGACCTGTCCCGCTAATTGCGGGAGTCGAAGTGCCAAAGCCATTCATCAAAGCTTCCGTTTGTGCAAAAAAATTGCTTAATAGTTTTTGATGATGATCGCCTGTTGCATTATGGCTTATTGCAGGTGCAATAAAATCGCAGGGAATAATTTGTGTGCCCTGGTGTATAAGCTGATAAAATGCATGTTGCCCGTTGGTACCGGGTTCGCCCCAAATTACCGGGCCGGTTGAGTATGTAACTTTCTCTCCGTTTCGGTCAATATACTTTCCGTTGCTTTCCATATTTGCCTGCTGAAAATAGGCAGCAAACCTGTGCAGGTACTGATCGTAAGGAAGTATAGCTTCGGAAGTTGTACCGAAAAAATTGCCATACCAAATACCGATCAAAGCCATCAGTACCGGTATATTTTTATTAAAATCAGTTTCTCTGAAATGACTATCGGTTGCATGGGCACCTTTCAATAGCTGCTCAAAATTTTCGTAGCCAATGGTTAATGCAACAGATAAACCAATGGCACTCCATAAACTGTACCTGCCGCCAACCCAATCCCAAAATACAAACATGTTCCTGGGGTCAATTCCAAACTTTATCACTTCTTTATCATTTGTGCTTAGTGCTGCAAAATGTTTGGCAATATGTGCTTCATCTTTTGCCTGTTGCAAAAACCAATTCCTTGCAGTATGTCCATTGGTCATGGTTTCCTGCGTGGTAAAAGTTTTGCTGGCAATTAAAAACAGGGTTTCTTCTGCATTAACTTTCTTTAAGGTTTCAGTTATATGTGTTCCATCTACATTACTTACAAAATAAGTTTCAATGCCATCAACCCAATAAGGTTTTAAAGCTTCGGTAACCATTACGGGGCCAAGGTCGCTGCCTCCAATACCAATGTTTACAATATATTTTATTTTTTTGCCGGTATAACCCTTCCATTCGCCGGTATGTACAGCAACACAAAATCTTTTCATTTGCTCCTGTACATTTTTAATGGCTGGCATCACATCAACGCCGTCAGTTAAAACTGGTTTGTTTGAAAAATTTCTTAAAGCGGTATGCAACACAGCACGGTTCTCGGTCTCATTAATTATTTCACCGGTAAACATGGCTTCAATCGCTTCATCTAATTTGCAATCCTTAGCAAGTTCCAGTAAAATTTCAACCGTGTTTTCGGTAATTATATTTTTAGAGTAATCAAAAAGTAAATCTTCCATCTGGATAGAAAACCTGTTGAATCTTTCCGGATCATTAAAAAAAAGGTCTTTCATCTGCACATTTTCAAACAACAGCTTATGCTGCTGCAAAGCCTGCCAGGATGGGGTAGTAGTGGGGTTTATTTTTGGAAACATCAGTGCAATTTAAAGATTGTCATATTCATACAACGGATCAATATTTGTTCCTGCTTTCATTTCAAAAACGGGTTTTATGATACCGTCTTTTAAGCCATATACCCATCCATGCAAGTCAGGTCTTTGTTCCTTTTTCCATGCACGTTGAACAATAGAAGTTTTTGCCAGGTTAAATATCTGCTCCTGCACATTTAATTCAGTAAGCCGGTCAAATTTTTCTTGTTCATTTTCAATCTTGTCAAGTTCTTCCCTGTGAATACGGTGTACATCTTTTATATTCCTGAGCCACATATTTAAAACCGGTTTATAATCTGTTTTGCTCATGGAAGCTTTAATACCACCGCAACCATAGTGACCACAAACAATTACATGCTTTACTTTTAAATGATTTACGGCATAATCCAAAACACTTAATAAGTTAACATCAGTGTTTATAACCAGGTTGGCAACATTACGGTGTACAAAAATTTCACCGGGTTGTGTATTGGTAATTTGATTGGCAGGCACACGGCTGTCGCTGCAACCGATCCACAAAAATTCCGGTGTTTGTAAACTGGACAGGTTTTTA
>JANOVD010000366.1:0-6596 GCA_031417255.1 Chitinophagaceae bacterium | reverse complement strand
AAATAGTAAATTTGACATAGTTCTTAAATATTAATGTTGCCTCACTTTGAACACATTTTGTGCCATAGTGAGGCTTTTTTAATATTTAGTTATCCTCAAATCCTTTACCAGTGTGGATTACGTGTTTTCAGGAAGACCCTTTCCATTAAAAAATAAAACATGATTGAAATTGTAATACTTGTTTTTCTCTCCATTAAGATTGGGAAGATGGCAAAGAAAAAAGGTTTAAAAAGAAATACCTGGATATTGTATACTGTGTTAAGCTGGATAGGTGGCGAGATCATTGGTGTTATCGCAGGATTCGCCATTTTTGATAAAAGCAATATTATTAGCATCATGTTAATGGGAATAGCCGGTGCCATTGGCGGTTATTATATCATCAAACATCAATTAGATAAATTACCTGATAATGTTGATGAAGATATAGACAGGATCACGGTAAATGATCTATCGCCTTAAAAAAAACTTTGCCAAAGTTTAAAACTTTGGCAAAGTTCATCTCCTCTTTTATTTTGTAATCCCTTCAAGCGCAAACAAAAAAGCATATTCCCTTGCCCTGTCCCTTAATACTTTAAACCTTCCGCTGGCGCCGCCATGCCCTGCTTCCATATTGGTGTACAGCAACAGTTTGTTATTATCTGTTTTCATTTCACGTAGTTTGGCAACCCATTTGGCCGGTTCAAAATATTGCACCTGGCTATCGTGCAGGCCCGTTGTTACCAGCATATTGGGGTATGCTTTTTTTCCTAAATTATCAATTGGTGAGTAAGATTTCATATAAAAGTAATTCTCTTTATTGGCAGGATTACCCCACTCATCGTATTCGTTTGTTGTTAAAGGAATGGATGGATCGCTCATAGTTGTCACCACATCAACAAAAGGCACCTGGGCAACAACACCACGCCACAGATCGGGGCGCATGTTTACTACAGCGCCCATCAATAAACCGCCGGCGCTGCCGCCGCTGGTATATAAATGTTCCTTACTTGTATATTTTCCGGCCAGCAAAAATTCGGCGCAGTCAATAAAATCGGTGAAGGTGTTTATCTTCTTCATCATCTTACCATCTTCGTACCAACTTCTGCCCATCTCCTGACCGCCCCGTATATGGGCTATGGCAAAAGCAAAACCACGATCAAGCAAACTCAGGCGTACACTGCTGAAAGAAGCTTCCATACTGGCACCGTAAGAACCATAGCCGTATAACATTAATGGAGCTTTTCCGTTTTTCTTAAACCCTTTTTTATAAACGATACTGATGGGGATTTTTGTTCCGTCCTTTGCAGTTGCCATTACTCTTTCAGTTTCATAGTCGGCAGGTTTAAAAGCACCGATCACTTCCTGCTGCTTCATCAGCTTTTTTTCTTTGGTACTCATATTATAATCATACACCGAGTTGGGTGTGGTTAACGATGTATAATTATATCGCATCACATCCGTATTATAATCCGGTATATATGCCAGGTTGGCTGCATAAGCAGCTTCATCAAATGCAAGGTAATGTGAGCTGTTGTCTTTGGTATTTAAAATATGTATCTGTGTTAAGCCATCTTTACGCTCTGATATGGCTAAAAAGTTTTTAAACAGATCAAAGCCCTGAATTAAAATTTTATCATTATGTGCAATCAGATCGGTCCAGGATGCTGAATCAGTTTTTGCTTCGGCGCTGGTCATTATTTTAAAATTTTTTGCCTGCAGGTTGGTGCGTATGTAAAATTTATCATTGGCATGATCAACATTATACAATACCTCTTTCATCCTTGGCTGAAAAACAGTAAATGTTCCTTCTGGTTTAGCAGCATCAATCCATCTTACTTCTGATGACAATGTTGCCTGAGATGTAATAAGGATAAACTTATCCGACTTTGTTTTGCCAACACTTATATAATTGGTTACATCCTTTTCTTCGTACACTGTTTTATCAGTTGCTGCATCGGTACCAAGTTTATGCCTTTTAATTTTTTCTGATAAAAGTGTTACCGGGTTTTTAGCTGTATAAAACAAAGTCATATTATCATTTGCCCAAACCGGGTCGCCTTCTGTATTTGGAATTTTATCCTTGTAAATTTCGCCGGTCTCCAGATTTTTAACATAGATGTTATACTGCCTCCTGCTCAGCATGTCAATTCCATAAGCCAGCAGCTTATTATCCATGCTTACATCAAACCCGGTGGCCGAAAAATAATTATGCCCTTCGGCCATGGCATTCACATCCAGCAGCACTTCTTCTGCAGCCTGCAGGTTTCCTTTCTTCCTGCAATAAACAAAATAATCCTTGCCTTCCACCACACGGCTGTAATAAAAATAACCGTTCTTAAATACCGGTACGCTCTCATCCTTTTCTTTTATTCTTGCCTTCATCTCTTTATACAGATCTTCCTGCAGGGTCTTTGTTCCGCTCATCATCGTATCATAATAAGCATTCTCTGCATTCAGGTAGTCAACCACTTTGGTACTGTCGGGCCCTTTTTTAAAATAATCATTCATCCAGTAATAGTTATCGATCCTGGTGTCGCCATGGGCTATCAGTTCCTTTGCTTTTTTTTCTGCAACCGGTGCAGCCACACTATCGGGCCAGTTGTAATCTGTTTTTGTCATTTCCGCATCTTTATTATTACATGATGAAATTACCAACGCAGCAATGATGATTGCCGGCATGATGTTTTTTTGCATAAACTTTATTTAGGTGATGATTAATTATTTTTTTGCCACGAATAACACTAATGAACACGAATAAGTAAAACCATTCGTGAAAATTCGTGGTATTCGTGGTTCACTCGTTTCACTCGTCCTCGTCTCTGACGAGGATGTAATGGTTTTGAGACTTCGTCTCAAGTATCTATAAGTACAATATTAACAAGCCCTTTTCTTCCACAATAATCCCTTGCCGAACTATATAAATAATCTTCTGCATTTTCTACAATGCCAGCCAGTACAGGGTTTTGATGTGTGTAATTTAAGCGTTGCTTTAACATCTCTGGCTTGTGTGGATCAAGGTAAATTGCATGATTGCTATCCTGCCAAAAATGATATTTCTCAATCCTTTTCATGAATTTTCCGGCAAATTCAAACCTGTACAGCATCCAGTCACGCCTGCTTTCCGGTTCATCTTCAATTGCTTTTAATACAGAACGGGCAGTAAATTTTTTAAAATCTCTGATGATATGAGAAAGTTTATATCCCTCTTTTGCTTCAGCTATTAAATGTAAGTGATTTGTCATTAAGCACCAGCCATAAACAACAAGCCCTTTCTTTTCAATACAAAAATTTAAAGAATCAACTATAATCTGTTTGTAAACCGGCCTGATAAAAACATCCACCCAATCCACTACAGTGAAAGTTAAAAAGTAACAGGCGTTTTGATCTGTAATAATATATCTGTCTCCTGACATAAAAGTTATTTTTATTTAAAATAAAAAGGGTTGTTTTCGTCCTCGTCTCTGACGAGGATGTAATGGTTTTGAGACTTCGTCTCAAATGTAAGTCTAAGACTTGCAACCAACTCATCCTCGTCAGAGACGAGGACGAGTTAATTTCTTCTTGCCAAAACTATTGTATTCTTAAACCGCTTCTTCTTTCCATCTAAATTAAACACTTCGGTAAAAATAATGTAAATACCCACCGGCAGTTTTTGATTTTTTTCTCCCAGCCCATCCCAGCGAAAGTTACCTTTTATTCCGCATAATGCATTTCGCTGCAGGTAACGTACTACTCTTCCATTGGCATCAAAAATAGTGATATTGGCCACATAACCCGGCGATGGAAAACTGTAATCAATGGTTGCAAAATCGTCCATTCCGTCGTTATCAGGCGAAACAATTTCGGGTGTTACGGTTATTGTTCCCTGCACCTGAAGATCAAGCCGGTACTGTGAATTTTTGTAGGTTGGCGTACCGTAACCAACGCTGGTTGCTGCAGAATGCCAATTTGATTCCTGCTGTGTTGGCGCATTATAATCAATTCTTTCCAGCGCTACACCTTCCCTGTTATCAATCAGTTTAAAATGCCACTTTTCATCATACTTCAATTCATCGGTAATATTTCCCTGTACATTTAAAATAATCACATCTCCTTCATCATCGTTATAAGAAGGCATGGAAGCAACCGTCACAAAAGCATCCATATTCTGTGTAATAAAATCTCTTTTAACAATTGCCGGGTCTTCTGTTATCACTATAAAATCCTGCGGAAAAAATAAATAATTATCGGCACTCAGTTGTTTGATATTGCTGATGGCACCTGCAGTACTTCTGTTGGCGACATAGGTTTGTTTAAGGTCGATGATCTTATTGCTGCGGTTATAAATTTCTACATAATCAGTTCCGTTTGATTTTGGGTTGAATAATATTTCATTGATAACAATATCCAGACTGCCGGCCACTGTAATTAGGCCAACCCTTGCAGTATTTTTAGAACCAATTAAATTACCCTTACAATCTGTAACTGCAGATACAGTAATGGTATAAACTTTATTCAGGTTTAGCGGAGTATTTAACCTTAAACTTACTTTATCAAATATTGGTGCGATGGCAACGGCAGATTGTGGCACACCAATTCCATCACTGATGCTGTAATTAGCTGCTGTAGCAGCTTTTAAACTATCCAACGATTCATCAAAAACCAATGTAACATTTATACTGTCTGCAGCAAAGGCCCTTAATAATTGTGGTGCTGCCGCATCTGCATTAAGGGCATCCACAGCATTTTTCTTTCCGGGCGTTCCTCCTTTTAAATCGGTGCTGGCTTTCCAGTTGGTAAATCCGCTGCAGGGGTTTTTTGTGTCGATCATTTCCAGTGTCCAGCCGCCATCTTTTTTTAATTCATTCTGGTACCATGCATCGGTATAACTTACAGCATGAATGATTCTGTTTTGCGGACTGCGCAAATAGATCACATCACCGGTATTATCCAATGAAGGAAAACTGGTAACGGAAATGGTTGGGCCGTAAACACTCATGGCAGCAACTGCACTGCCGGTGCACACAATTACAAAACTATCGGGCAGTAAATTATAAGCAGGCATGGTGCCGCTTTGCCCGCCGGCATCGCCGATTCTCCAACCCAATAAATTAAAAGCAATTGCAGATGTATTGCGTAATTCTATCCATTCATTATTGGGCAAGCCGATTTGCGGGGTTGGGTCGGCCATCAGCTCGTCAATTACAATATCATATCGGTTTGCAACCTGGGCATTGCTGTTGCCGGCTAATAAGCTGATAAAAAATAAAATCACAATTACTTTGTTCATAGCAGTTAATCCGATAGCTATCGGAAAGGATGTACAAGTTAATAAAAAATCTAACTTAATTTTTTGTTTTTCTCTATGTACTTTTGCGTTCTAAATTTTTTAATAATGAAAGTTGCCGTTGTTGGCGTTACGGGATTGGTAGGCAGTAAATTGTTACAGGTGCTCACCGAAAGGAATTTCCCGGTAGATGAATTGATTCCGGTTGCTTCGGAAAGATCAATTGGAAAGGAAATCAGCTTTAAAAATAAACAATACAAAATAGTAAGTACGGCAGATGCCATTGCAGCAAAACCCGATGTGGCTATTTTTTCTGCCGGAGGAAGCACTTCATTGGAACTGGCTCCGCAATTTGCAGCAGCCGGAATTACTGTAATTGATAACTCCAGTGCCTGGCGTATGGACCCTACAAAAAAACTGGTGGTACCCGAAGTGAATGCAGATGTATTAACTGCAGCTGATAAGATCATTGCCAATCCAAACTGCTCTACCATACAGATGGTAGTGGTGCTAAAACCATTGCATGATAAATACAAAATAAAAAGAGTGGTGGTTAGTACATATCAAAGTGTAACAGGCACCGGTGTAAAAGCAGTTACACAATTAATGAACGAGCGTAAAGGCATTGATGGTGAAATGGCTTACAAATATCCCATCGACTTAAATGCCATTCCGCATATTGATGTGTTTTTAGAGAACGGTTACACCAAAGAAGAAATGAAAATGGTGTTGGAAACCCAAAAAATTATTGGCGACGATAATATAAAAGTTACCGCCACCTGCGTACGCATACCAACCATGGGCGGGCACAGCGAAAGCGTGAACATTGAATTTGAAAATGATTTTGATCTGAATGAAGTAAGAGACCTGCTGAGCAAGGCTCCCGGCGTTGTAGTTAAAGATGATGTTGCCAATTTTATTTATCCCATGCCATTAACCGCCTATGATAAAGATGAAACTTTTGTTGGCAGAATAAGAAGAGATGAAACACAGCCCAATACTTTAAACTGCTGGATAGTTAGTGATAACCTGCGCAAAGGCGCTGCTACAAATGCGGTGCAGATTGCGGAGTATTTAAACGAAAGGGGAATGTTAACCCCCTCCGCCCCCTGAAGGGGGAACTTTGCAGTAAAATAATTTCTACATCTTTTTTCAAATTAAAAAGTGGTTTCATTTTAAATGAAGCCACTTTTTATATTTCATTAAGACTCTTTTTCCTGAGTTCCGCACGGGGACACCCAAATTAAATTGAGAACCATTTTAAAAGATTTTGTTGTTCTTCTTTAGGTAAATGTAATCTTGATTCTTTTGTTTTTGAGAAGGGGCGGGTAATGGTTATCCGATAAATCGT
>JANOVD010000365.1:0-7921 GCA_031417255.1 Chitinophagaceae bacterium | reverse complement strand
CTTCGCTGATAGAAGGCAGGTTTAATTGCTGATATTCGGTGTATTTGCCACTCATATTTTAAAATGTTGCTGGTGTTAAGAAATGGTCAGACCAGAGAGTCAGACCATTTCTTAAAGTGTGCAAAGGTAGTAAAATAGCGGGGTTCAATAGTAAGGGTTCTACCTTATTTATTGGAATAGAAACAAGGGAAGTTACGTACTGAATATGTTAATTTATTTCTGAACTATCTTGAAAGTCTCAATAGGACTATATTTCAGCCTTAGTTATCCACATTATTTTGCTTTTGGCACAGAATTGGCAACTCTATATTTCGAAAATAAGACAGATAATTTCTTAAAAATATACAATAAAGAGTTTTGCTGGTTTAGGGTTTTATTAGGGTAAAAGACGGGGATATTCTTATTCCCGTCTTACTTTTAAAGAATCTCAAATCACAAAAATTTAAAGTTCCTTTTTGAATATCCAATTCCCCAACGAAAAGTATCTACTATAAAATCAAGTAAGTGTAAAAGGCACAAAAGAAAGAGGCTGTCTTAAAAGGGCAGATTCTTTTTTATATAAGTAATCTAGAGATCTAGAAAACTAAATTGTATTGCGAAGCAATGTTTTTGTTTTACATACGGTCTTATTAGTAGTATGACAAAACTGCTACGGGGTAAGAAAAAAATTACTGTAGAAGTTGGGTTATTATTCATCGCTTAAAACCTGCGCAAAAAAGCAGCCCTAAACACAAAAAATGCAGCTTGAATGCTGCAAAATCCCCTTTTTTAAACCATAGGGATTTACAGTGCTGTATAAAACAACAAAACTTTTATCAATATATGCTAACCCATAAAAAAAGAGGCTGCCTTACAATTTTGATTTAAGACAACCTCGTGTTTTAGACCTGGCAAAGTATTCTTTATCAAATCATTAACTGAAGTTTTTTGGCTGGTTATTTATTTACAAGCATATTTGAGTTATTTACATTAATTTTGCGTCCTTTATGAAATTGTTCAAATTACTATTAACATCAGCCGTTTTACTGTTTCTTGTATCCTCCTGTAATAAATACAGCAAGGTTACAAAAAGTAAAGATTACGAGTATAAGCTGAAAATGGCTGATGAATATTACAGCAAAGGAAAGTATAAGATTGCACAACAACTGTACGAAGAATTGTTTCCCGTATTTAAGGGAACTGTAAAATTTGAAGAATTATATTTTAAATACGCTTATAGTTTTTATTATATGAAGCAGTATGCCGATGCTGAAAACCTGTTTAAGGGATTTTTGGAAGTTTTTCCAAACAGCAGCAAGGCCGAGGAAGTTGATTATATGCGTTCTTATTGTTTTTACAAACAATCGCCTAAGCTGGAACTGGAACAGGTGAATACGATAAGGGCAATGGGTATGATGCAAACCTTTATCAATACACATCCCGGATCGCTACGCAATAAAGAAGCTTCGGACATTATTGATATATGCAGGGCAAAGCTGGAGCAGAAAGAACATCGTGCCGCAGAATTATATTACAGCATGGGGCAGTACCGTGCAGCAGCCATTGCATTCAGCACGTTAATCAATAATTATCCCGAATCGGCAAAAGGTGAAGAATATAAATTGAAAGCAGTTAAATCTTATTACAGGTTTGCAAAAATGAGTATTCTTGATAAACAGATTGAACGCTATGAAAAAGTAATTGAGGAGTACCAGGATTTTGTGGATCGTTTTCCGGAGAGTAAACTTTTAAAAGAAGCGGAAAGTTTCAGCAACCTAAGTAAAAACAACATTAAAGCAATAAAATATGAGCAAACTCAGACGTCAGCTAAGCGCTAATACCAGCAACGTGGTAGAACCAAAAAAATTATCTGATATTAAGGACAAAACAGGTAACCTGTATGAATCTATTGCCATCATTGCAAAAAGGGCAAACCAGATAAATATTACTTTAAAAGAAGAACTGCACAACAAACTTGAAGAATTTGCAAGCCATACCGACAGCCTGGAAGAAATTCATGAAAACAAAGAGCAGATCGAGATTTCAAAAGCATACGAACGCATGCCCAACCCTGCTTTACTGGCAACCCAGGAATTTATGGAAGACAAAGTTTACTTCCGCAGAAACGACGAAGACCTGTTCAGTTAATCACCACAATATTTTAGCATCTTATTTAGTTAAGAAGTTATAATTTTAACCCCACACTCAGATAAACTGAGGTGGGGATTTTTATGATGCAACACAAAAAAATTTTATTGGGCGTAAGTGGCAGTATAGCAGCATACAAAGCCGCTGTTTTAACCAGGCTTTTGATTAAAGCCGGCGCCGAAGTAAAAATAGTAATGACACCGGCAGCTAAAGATTTTGTAACCCCGCTTTCCTTATCTACTTTATCAAAAAACCCGGTACTGGTAGATCTTGCCGAAAACGATAGTTGGGCCAATCATGTAATGCTTGGCCGCTGGGCCGATGTGATGCTGATTGCCCCGCTAAGCTGCAATACTTTATCAAAAATGGCAACGGGTTTGTGCGATAATTTACTAATGGCGGTTTATTTATCGGCTACCTGCCCGGTAGTGGTGGCACCGGCCATGGATGAAGATATGTGGCATCATGCAACCACAAAAAAAAACCTGGAAACGATAAAAGCATCGGGCAATTACATTATTCCTGTAGATAATGGAGAGCTGGCGAGTGGTTTGATTGGTGAAGGAAGAATGGCCGAACCCGAAGCTATAGTACAATGGCTGAACGGTTTTTTTTTAGCCAAAACTGAATTAAGCGGTAAGAAAGTTTTGATAACAGCCGGGCCCACTTACGAGCAGATTGACCCGGTAAGGTTTATCGGCAATTATTCGTCGGGCAAAATGGGAGTTGCCATAGCAGAGGAAATGCTAAAAAGAGGCGCCGATGTAACACTGGTACTTGGCCCTTCAACTTTACAGGTGAACGGAGGAATAAAACTGGTAAAAGTAAAATCGGCCGAAGAGATGTTCAACGCCTGTGAAAAAACTTTTACTGCAACTGATATTGCCATCATGAGCGCAGCCGTTGCCGATTATACACCGGTTAATACAGCCAAAGAAAAAATCAAGAAAACAGAGAGCGATCTTTCGGTACCCTTAACCAAAACAAAAGATATTTTAAAAACACTGGGCGGGCTTAAAACCGGCAGCCAGTTTCTGGTTGGCTTTGCCCTGGAAACCAATAACGAAACATCGCATGCCTTACAAAAACTGCAAACTAAAAATGCCGATATGATCGTTTTGAATTCTTTACAGGATGCCGGGGCCGGATTTGGGCATGATACTAACAAAATCACTATTTTTGATAAATCAGGTAATGTGTATCCGTTTACTACCAAATCAAAAAAAGAAGTAGCCATTGATATTGTAAATACCATCATTCAACAATTGTATGCGAAAAATTAATTTATTACTTGTACTTGCTTTTGTATGTAAAATTTCTGCAGCGCAGGAATTAAAAGCCAATATAACCGTTGTAAGCAACCAGGTTGGCAATAATGTTAATCAAAATGTATTTCGTACCCTGCAAAGCGCTTTAAATACATTCATCAATACCCGAAAATGGACAGGTGATAATTTTGCACCGAATGAAAGAATTGAATGTAATTTTTTATTGAACCTGCAATCAACCGGCGACCTTAATGTTTACAATGCTTCCTTAACCATACAGGCCGCCCGACCGGTTTTTAATACCTCGTACCTTTCGCCCATCATCAATTTTAAAGATGATAATATCATTTTTAAATACGTTGAATTTCAACAACTGGAATTTAATGAGAACCGGGTTTCGGGTTCTGATGCCATGGTTTCGAACTTAACAGCCATTTTTGCCTATTATGCCAACATGGTACTCGCTTTTGATTATGCTTCTTTTTCGCCACGTGGCGGCGATGTTTATTTTCAAAAAGCACAAAACATTGTAAACAACGCACCTGATGGCAGGGGCATTTCGGGCTGGAAAGCTTTTGATGGTGTTAGAAACCGCTATTGGCTGGCAGAAAATATGCTGAACAGCCGGTATACCATCATGCATGATGTGTATTATAATTATTACCGCATGGGTATGGATAAATTATATGAAGATGAAAATGCAGCCAGGGTTGAAGTGATGAATGTGCTGAACCTGCTGAGTAATTTCATAACCGATAACCCCAATAAAATGATCAGTCAGTTTTTTTTCCAGGGAAAATCAACCGAGTTGATAAAACTGTTTTCAAAAGCGCCACAACAGGATAAGGCAAGGGCCTCCGAAATTTTGCAGCGGCTCGATATCACCAATGCCGGCAAGTATAAAGATGAACTGAAATGATTAGGATATGCATTTTTCTTTTTGCACTCACTGTTTTAAATTCCTGTGGAAATAAAGACGAGATACCGGCAGGTATTTTAAAGCCCGAAAAAATGCAGCTTGTTTTATGGGATGTTATAAAAGCTGAAGCATTTACTGCTGATTTTATTAAAAAAGATTCTACTAAAAATGCAGTTGCAGAAAATTTAAAACTGCAACAGCAGATATTTGCCATTCACAAAATATCAAAAGCCGATTTTTACAACAGCTACGATTATTATAAAACAAATACAACAGTGTTAAAAACAATGCTGGATAGTTTGATAAAAAAAATGGACCGTAACAAAAACTTTAATACACAACCCTTACAGCTCCAATAATATGAATAAAGTGTACAACAATGCAGCCGATGCAGTTGCCGATATTAACGACGGCGCTGTTATTATGCTGGGTGGTTTTGGTTTATGCGGCATTCCCGAAAATAGTATTACAGCATTGGTTAAAAAAGGTCCTAAATATCTTACCTGTATTTCAAATAATGCCGGTGTAGATGATTTTGGAATTGGATTAATGCTGCAGCAAAAGCAGGTAAAAAAAATGGTTTCATCTTATGTGGGCGAAAATGCAGAGTTCGAAAGACAGTTGCTGAGCGGCGAACTGGAAGTGGAATTGATACCGCAGGGCACATTGGCTACAAGATGTATGGCTGCCGGTTATGGCATGCCCGCTATTTTTACACCTGCAGGTGTAGGCACAGAAGTGGCTGACGGAAAAGAAACCAGGGTTTTTAATGATAAGGAATATTTACTGGAGTATGCATTTGATGCCGACTTTGCCATTGTAAAAGCATGGAAGGGTGATACAGATGGAAATCTGATCTATAAAGACACCGCCCGAAATTTTAATCCTTTAATGGCTATGGCGGGTAAAATAACCATTGCCGAAGTAGAAGAACTTGTACAGCCCGGAGAACTGGATCCCAATCATATTCATACACCCGGTATTTATGTGCATAGAATATTTGAAGGGAGGGATTATGAGAAGAGGATTGAGCAAAGAACGACGAAACGACCCAATACCCCCTCCGCCAGTCCTGAGCGGTAGTCGAAGGAAAGGGGGAACTTTGGAGTCTGAAAATAATTGCAACATTAAATTTTCAGTCAGCTTTATTGTATATACTGAATGAAAAAATTATAAACTTTAAAACTAGGTTCCCCCTTTAGGGGGGCAGGGGGTTATGGCTTTATCAAAAGAACAAATAGCGCAACGCATTGCAAAGGAACTTAAAGATGGTTACTATGTAAACCTGGGCATTGGCATACCTACATTGGTTGCTAATTATATACCCGAAGGTATTAATGTTGTATTGCAGAGTGAGAATGGTTTATTGGGCATGGGCCCTTTTCCTTTTGAAGGTGAAGAAGATGCAGACCTCATTAATGCCGGAAAGCAAACCATTACCACATTACCCGGCTCATCAATTTTCGACAGCGCCATGAGCTTTGGTATGATACGTGCCGGCAAGGTTGACCTTACCGTTTTAGGAGCGATGGAAGTGAGTGAGGACGGCGATATTGCCAACTGGAAAATACCGGGTAAAATGGTGAAAGGCATGGGCGGCGCCATGGACCTTGTTGCCAGCGCTAAAAATATTATTGTGGCCATGATGCATACCAACCCTAAGGGCGAAAGTAAATTATTACCTGCATGTACATTGCCACTTACTGGTAAGCGTTGTATAAAAAAAGTAGTAACTGAACTGGCTGTGCTTGATATTACTGAAGATGGTTTTAAATTGCTGGAAAGAGCACCCGGTGTTAGTGTTGAAGAAATTGTTGCCAAAACTGCAGGTAAATTAATTGTGGAGGGAGAGATAATGGAGATGCAGTTTGCTTAAATTATTCTTATTGATAAAAAAAATCCCCCAAAAAAACTTCAGGAGATTTTTAATAAGCAGGTAGTTGGTAAAGATGCTAAACTTTTGGTGCAGCCGCTAATATCTCTTCATTAGCACCACTTGTATATTTCTCAAAATTTTTAACGAACTGTGCGGCAATGTTTATAGCGTTTATTTTAATTTCTTAACACTGCTGTTTTGTAATAATGATTTCATTTGTGTAATTGCCATCTGGTTTAGTTGGATTAATCTTTGGGGCTGGCTTAACCCGTTATGTATAAGTACAGCGTTAATGCTTTCCATATTGGAGAGCACTACTAATTGTTCAATGCTGGCTTCGTCTCTAACATTACCTTTTGCTTCTGGATTTTCTGTACGCCACTGTTGGGCAGTTTTGCCAAATAATGCCACATTCAACAAATCGGCTTCATCGGCATACACAAAGTTTATTTTTTCTTTGGGTATTGTCTGTGGTAGTAGTTTTTCTTTTATGGCATCGGTATGTATGCGGTAGTTTACCTTGGCTAGGGTACGTTGCAGGTTCCAGGTAAGTTGTAATCTATCGTTTTCATCATCTTTCAGTCGTTGAAATTCTTTTATTAAATACAACTTAAATTCCGGGCTTAGCCAAGATCCAAACTCAAAAGCTAAATCTTTATGGGCAAATGTACCACCTCCATATCTGCCTGCTTTAGATTGAATACCAATAGCATTTGTAGCATCTATCCATTTTTTAGGTGTTAAGTTAAAATTGTTCAATCCTGCTTGCATTTTAAAGGTTACGAATTCGTTACCTTTAAAATCAGGGTTATTCATTTCTTCCCAAATGCCCAAAAACTCCAGTGTATTTCTATTACGCATCCAACTGTATATCATTGTATCATCTCCAAATCCTTTTACCATATCGGTTAATGAAATATAATCAGAATGATCTTTTTGAATAATTGCAATTTCTGTTCCTTTTACATTTATAGTTTTATTTGTTGCCATGTTAATGTGTTTTAAACCCATCGAATTCGATGGGTTTAATTATACCGAATTCGTTATAATTAAAATAGTACTTAAACCTTGGGATGATGTATCTCTTATGAAGATAGTAAAATTGAAATAAATATGATAAAAGGGGAGCACTAAATTTCGCACTCATTCAAAAGCTAATGTTACTGAATTTAGTAACATTAAAAACAAGATTGTGTATTCGCTTTTCATAAGTTTTTAAAGGAGTCGAATACGACCCCTTTAAACCCATCGAATTCGAGGGGTTTAAAATCAGCAAGTCATAAAGTCACAAAAAAAATCCCCCGAAAAAACTTCAGGGGATTTTTAATAAGCAGTTAGTTGTTAAAGATTCTACACTTTTGGCGCCGCCGCTAATATCTCTTCATTAGCACCACTTGCATATTTCTCAAAATTTTTAATGAACTGTGCGGCAAGATTTTTTGCCATGGCATCGTAAGCATCTTTATCGGCCCAGGTATTGCGTGGATTTAAAATTTCGGTTGGTACATCGGGGCATTCGGTGGGCATCATCATGCCAAAAACAGGATGGGCCTCGAAAGAAACATTATCCAGTTTGCCTTCCAGCGCAGCGGTTATCATGGCCCTTGTAAAGCTAAGTTTCATGCGGCTGCCAACACCATAAGCGCCACCGTTCCAGCCGGTGTTTATCATCCAAACATTTACATTGTGTTCGTTCATTTTTTTACCAAGCATCTCTGCATATTGTGCCGG
>JANOVD010000364.1:0-3597 GCA_031417255.1 Chitinophagaceae bacterium | reverse complement strand
GCAACATTGGTGGCTTCCCAGTCATCAATGCCTTCAATATGCTCCTGCGTTTTTTCATCTTTTAAAAAACGGTTTTTGGTGTTAAACTGTGCACCACGGCCAGCCAGGTATTGGATTTTTTCTTCCTGCTGGGTGGCGGATACTTTGTGGTGATCTTGTTTTAATTTTTCTGACATGTTTATATTTACGGATTAAGAACGGGCCTATACAATTTGTTTACGAATTCGTATTTCATTTCGCCGACAGGGCGGTTTTATTAATTAAATAATTCCCCCTGTTTTGTTGCCACCGGTAAATTCTGAAATTCAAAACGCTTGGCTATTTGATATTTTAATTCGCCAACAGGGCGTTTTAATAGTAACATGCTATCGGCAATAAACCTGCCGGTAAAATGTTTGTGGCTGTATTCCAGCCAGCCCTGCTCATACTGCCAGGGTTTTAGTTTACCGGCAATAGTAAGATGTGGTTCTAAAATAAAATGTGATTTGTTATCATCATCAAATTTCATGAGCCGTTGCGTTTCGGTACGTATGGCTTTTACCAATCCCTGGATAGGCATTTTGGAGGTAACATTGATATAGATGGTGTGAGATGGAAAGCTGCCGTAATCTTTCAGCTCTACTTTTATAGGATGGTTGCCCATGGCAATTACGTTCAGCCGGTTAACAATACGCTCTTCCATCATTTCGTACTGTAAAAAACTAACAAGGGTAATATGCGGCTTTCCCCACCTGGCATTTTCGGCCTTGTATTTTTCGTAAAATGCATTTTTTACACCCATGATCTTGCTCCGTAGTTCTTCATGCGGGTTTAGTACCAACAGGTATTCATATATTTTGTAACCCGGAATACTTACTATTAACTTTTCCATAATTAAATATTACTGAATGAAAAATTTGTTTCCCAATTATTTTAGCATAAATTTACTAAATAATTTGGTAGTAAAAATTAATTTTTATGGAAGTGGAAAAGTTTTTTAGCAGCAGTTACAACGGTAGCAAAAATTTTAAACAGCAAGATGTGACCACCGCAAATGCAACAGGGTTTGGCGCTGCAGCCGACGATTATATGGAACGGGGCATTGACCTGAACGAACAGCTGATTCGCAATAAACCAGCAACTTTTTTTATGCGGGTGAGTGGTAGCAGCATGATCAATGCCGGTATTTATGATGGTGATATTGTGATTGTAGACAGGAGCCTGAAACCACAGAATGGCAAAATTGTAATTGCTATTATTGATGGCGAAATGCTGATACGCCGCTACGAAAAGACAATGAACAGTCTGCGATTGATTCCGGAAACAACCAAACTATCGCCGATTGATATAAGTGAGTTTATGGATTTTAAAATTTGGGGGGTGGTGAGTTGTGTTATTAGAAATGTATGAGAAATGATTCAATGTTTTAATAATTTCTTGATCAAAATTCTATTTTATGCCGTTTATAAAAGTTTGGGTTCACCTGGTTTGGGCCACTAAAAACAGGAAACCGTTATTGACTTCTGATATTCGTCAAAGAGTTTTTGCCCATATCAGAGAAAATGCGAAAACAAAAAATATCCATGCGGGCTTTGTTAATGGTCATGCTGATCATGTTCATTGTCTTGTGGCCTTAAACCAGGAACAAACCATTGCTAAAGTAGTACAACTTATAAAAGGTGAGAGTTCTTTTTGGATAAATAAAACTGGCTTATGCAAAGAAAAATTCGAGTGGCAGAATGATTATTTTGCAGTTTCTGTCAGCGAATCAGGAGTTGATAAAGTGAGGGAATATATCAAAAATCAGGAAGCGCATCATGCAAAAAAAACTTTTCAGCAGGAGTATGATGAGTTTATGGAGAAATATGGGTTTGAGATGATCAGGAATTTATAAATGGCTAAAGCCCGGCTAGTTTAATGATTGTACTCTTATCCCCCGCCCTGAAGGGCGGGGCAATTCAGGCAGGGGAGTTTAGGCAACGTAACTCCTTTGCAATAATTCACAATTTATCAATTGCCCTGGCCTTCAGGCCGGGGATAACAAAATAAAATCACAAAGGGCTTTAGCCCATCGCATGAAAGCAATTGTAGACTGTAACAACTTCTATTGTTCCTGCGAACGCCTTTTTCAGCCGCACCTGGATAAGCGGCCGGTTGCAGTATTGAGTAATAATGATGGATGCATTATTTCAAGAAGCGATGAAGCAAAGATGTTAGGTGTTGAAATGGCTGGCCCCTATTTTAAAGCAAAACCGTTGATACAAAAACATGGTGTGGCTACTTTCTCCTCTAATTATAATTTGTATGGCGATCTGAGCTGGCGTGTGATGGAAACACTGCGGGTAATGTTTGGGAAAAACAAGGTAGAAGTGTACTCCGTAGATGAATGTTTTATAGACCTAGATGGATTCAATGAAAAAGAAATACATACAGTAGGATTACAGATAAGAGAAACCGTGGAGCAATGGACAGGTATTAAAGTTTCTGTTGGAGTGGCACCTACAAAAGTATTATGCAAAGTAGCCAATCATCTTGCAAAAAAAAATAAAGACGCAACCAACTGTGTGGTAATATTGGATAACCCGGAAAAAATCATGAGTGCATTACAGAAAACGCCCGTGGAAGAAATATGGGGCGTAGGCAGGCAATACGCATCAAAACTAAAATACGGATGGAATGTTCATACTGCATTTGAACTAAGCAACCTGAGTCCGGAGTTTGGGCATAAATTCCTTGGCGGTGTTGTGGGTGTTCGTCTTATAAAAGAATTAAGAGGGGAACCGACAATGGATATTGAAGAGGAACTGGTAAATAAAAAAATGATTGCCACTACCCGTATGTTTGGAAGCCCCGTTGGTAATATCGGCGATATAAAAGAAGCAGTGGCAACCTATACTTCCCGTGCAGCAGAAAAATTACGCCGGCAAGATAGTGCCGCTAAAATTGTTAGTGTATTTGTGGTAACAAAAGATCAGGATCACATGCTTAATTTTAAAAAGCATGGTACCATCAGTACTTTTACCACGCTTCCAACTGCCACCTCCTTCACCAACGAACTGATAAAGCCTGCGGTTGAATTAGTAGATGAACTTTTTGAAGAAGGCCAGTTGTATAAAAAAGCAGGAGTGATGCTCAGCGGCATTGTACCCGATTCTTCTATACAGGGAAATTTATTTATGCCCGAAACCTGTAATAGCGGAAGAAAACTGATGGATATGATAGACAATATCAATTTCAGTCAGCGGGATGATGTAATAAAATTTGCAGCATCCGGAACGGACAGGGACTGGAAAATGCGCCAGGAATTAAGAAGCCAACGTTACACAACCAGGTGGGAGGAGTTGTATAAAGTAAGTTAATCAAACAAGCCTTTTTGCTCCGCAATAAAAGTTGGTTTAATCAAATTCAGTCCCAGTTCTTTATTCATCTTATCAACCAAATAAACTGTTAGTTCCGGCGAAGTTGCTTCATCATGCATATGCATGAAAAAATACAATTCTTCCATACCCTTATCCAGCCAGCATTTCATTCTTCCAACCCATTCATCAATCCGGGTATAATCAGTTGTATGCAAACTGTTACCCACATAACGTATGAATGCTTTGGGCATGGTAAGAT
>JANOVD010000363.1:0-8589 GCA_031417255.1 Chitinophagaceae bacterium | reverse complement strand
AAAAATGAAATTAATTTTAAAAGCAGCTTTTACAGTTTTGGTATTTCTTGGGATTACTGCTCTCTCTAGAGCTCAAACAGGTTCTATATCGGGGCAAATAGAAATTAGCAAAGATAGTAGTTCATTTTTATCATTTCAACTGCATTTACTTCATACAAATTATAGAATAGAATCAGATTCGAATGGAAAATTTATTTTTCCACTGATCGTAATTGGCGCTGTTGTTTTAGCCTCCTCGTTAAGCAAGGGGTATTTTGCTGATAAAATTAATTTCACATTTGAGAAAAATGTAGATGCATTTTCCGCAGTGATCCCTACAAACAATTTCGATACTGTAAAAGCTACAGCTGATATCGAGAAATATCTTATAGTAAGAAATGAGAATCCTACAAACGATGGTGATTCAGCGTTTATTAAATTAGCAAGCGCCATCAGTGGTAGTCCTGCGGCAGGGGATAAATATAGAATGGCAACTGATTTTGTATCAAATAATGATACTACACAAAGTAAGACAAACAAAATTTCACTCATTATTTTCTGGCTATTGATGTTTGGACTTGCAGTAATGTCATTTATAAAGAATTATTCGCTTATACCACTGATGGGAGTTAGTACCTGCCTGTATTTACTTACCGGGATGACGCTCAGTAATTGGTTATGGTTTGGGGCCTGGTTAGGACTTGGGTTGGTAATTTATTTTTTGTATGGGTATAAAAAAAGTAAGCTGGCTCCAAAAGCATGATGAAATGTAAGTAATATTTTTTGAGCTCGGCATTTTAACTTTAATCAGCATTGTTCCGCCAGCCGGCGGACACTTGTACTGTTGTACCTTTGTGCTACATTTTTTTATGCGGGGACTAATCCAAATAGTCCTTGTAATCATGCTAAATCCACATTCAGACAAAAATGAAGTACCAACGCGGCGATAAAATATTAGTATTACTTACCGATGAAGAAGGTACCGTAGTGGAGATCATGACCGAAAAAATGCTGTTGATTGAAGTTAAAGGTGTAAAATTTCCTGTCTATAACGACCAGGTAGACTTTCCGTACTTTAAAATGTTTACAGAAAAACGCAAGGCCGAAAAAAAGAAAGTATTTATAGATAATGTGCAAAAAGAAAAGGCAACACCTAAGCAAAAAGAAGGGAATGGAGTTGTGCTTTCATTTATGCCCGTTTATGATAAAGATATTTTTGATGATGATATTGTAGAGAAATTCAAACTGTACCTAATTAATCAAAATGAAACGGCTTATACTTTTACCTATAATTTATTGATTGGGGGCGAAACTGATTTTCAGTTAAAAAATACCATTGAACCGCTCAGCGATTTTTACCTGCACGATGTAAAGTTTGAAGACCTGAGCGACAGCCCCAGGTTTGAATTTGAATTTGCACTGAAAGAACCGGATAAAAAGAAAGCTCCATATTACGAATCATCTTTAAAACTAAAGGCAAAACAATTGTTTAAAAAAATTGAAGAGATACAGTTAAAAAATGAACCGGCTTTTTCTTATTTACTGATGGAGAATTACCCGAATAAAGTTGATGAAACAAAAGTTGATCTGGGCAGGTTGGGTAATGCAGGGTTCAGGATGTATGATGCCGGTAAAATAAAACAAAACCTGGAGCCTGCCCGAACCGTGGTTGACCTGCATATTGAAAAACTAACCGATAGCTGGAAACACCTGACCAATTTTGAAATACTGAGTATGCAGTTAAAGGCTTTTGAAAAATATTATGAACTGGCTGTGGCGCATTACCAATCTTCCTTAACCATTATACATGGTGTGGGCGTTGGTAAACTGCGTGATGAGATACATGATATTTTGAGGTTAAAAAAAGAAGTAACATCATTTGTAAACCAATACAGCCAGCAATATGGCTATGGCGCAACCGAAATTTATTTTGAATATAAATAACCAATATGCCGTTTAACGAACTGGTAGTGTATATAATTTTTGTTATTGGCTTTGCATTAACGCCAGGGCCAAATATGATGCTGTTTCTTACCTATACTTTTGAATACGGACGAAAGGCGGGCTGGGCAACTGCTGCAGGTATAGTAAGTGCTTTTGTTGTGCACATCACAGCCATTATCCTGGGCCTTACAACCATATTGATTACCACGCCACTTGCATTGGATGTGTTGCGTTATTGTGGCATTGCTTACCTGCTATACCTGGCCATCAGGAATTTAAAGACCGTTCAATGGAAAAAAGCTGAGCAAATAAATGTACATGAGGGGTTGATACATTTTTATTTTAAAGGTTTGATAGGAAACCTGCTGAACCCCGGTTCACTGTTGTTATATTTCTCACTGATACCACAGTTCATTCACCCGGAGCGTGGGCATTTTTTAGCACAGAACCTGGCGCTTGGCGGTTTACAAATGCTGTTCAGCTTTTTAACAAACTGTACCATCATTTATTTTGCTGGTTTTGCAACCAATATTTTTTTTAAAAATGAAAAATACCAGCTTTGGGTGCGGTATGTAATGAGTTTTTTAATTGTGGTATTTGCGCTGCAGATGCTTTTTTTAAAATAAATCCCTGAATTTTTTAATTGTAATCACCTGTATCTAACAGAAACGGTATAACAAACCTTATCATTTATCCGTTTAAAAATTTCTCCGTTTATTTTTCTGAGCGTTTTCATTTTTCTCCTGTCAAGTAAGCGGCCTTCGCTGTCGAAATACTGTGGTTGTGCAAAATAAGTAAGTATATAATATTTTGCATTTTTAAAAGGCACTTTTAAAGCCACCGGTTTTATTGACATAAAGATGAGTGATTGCTTTTTTTCATCTACATAATAATTATAGTTGCTTATCCAGGTGCACCTGATGGATTGCATCTGGCTGATCAATGCAATGACAGATGCAGCAGGCAGTTTGTATTTTGTAAGTGTATCTGCCAGACGGCTTTCGCCAACCGTGAATTCGTAAATATAATTAAGTGTATCAGTTTTTATGGTAACCGAAATGGTTTTAAAATCCCTGCTGCTGAAACCGATACTGAAAGGATTTGACTGGTATATCTTTTTGTATGATTCTTCAATATTATCCAGCACTTTCTCATGCTGAAAATAATACCTGGATGAAATGTTTTTTGGTGAACAGGAAATGATAGAAGCTGCTATCAGCATAAATAATATGGTGTTCTGCATTTTATTCATTACCGGGCCTGGTTAATACAGTGATACCGTAAAGGATACGTTTCAAAAAAGCAGGAGAAAGCTGCATCTGGGTTTTGGCACCATTGTCCCAATATATTAGTGTGATGGTATCACCAACTTTGCTTATTTTTTCCAGCACAATAAAATGGGTGGGCACCGACAGTTTTATGGTTACATGATTTTTTTTATAAAAAATACGGTTGTTGATATATAAAACAACATGTCCTTTCTTTCTTTTTTCATCAAGGTATTGAAACAAGTCTTTTATCCAGGGCCTGAAAAGATCGGTACCTCTTGCCTCAACATGGTAATACAGTAAACTTCTTGCCATGCGGTTATGCTTGGCATAATTAGCAGATGCCCAAAAACTGTCTTCATCGCCGGTGTTGTATTTGCGGTTAAAAATATTGAGGTAACCTTTATAATGATCAGCAAGGGTTAAATACCACATTTGATCGGCGGGATGAATATCCATGATGCCTTTGTAATTTAAACGTCCCGCTTCGTATTTTACAGTTGCTGGTGGATTGAAAAGCGTTTCTTTATAAACGGCTTTTCCATCTTTATATAAATCAATAACAAATTTTGCATAACCAAGCGGGTCATCCTGCAGTATCAAATAGGTTAGTGCAGAATAAGCACAGAAATAAGTGCCTTCGCCAGGATAAACAGTTACAGGTTTTAGAATATTTGCCTTTACATTTTTTAAGAACCAATCGGGGTTTATGCCCGGCCAAATGCTACTTGCATCAAGCCGGGTTATTTTATCTAAAAAGGCAGCTGCCTGTTCTTTAGTTGAAGTTTTCTTTTTATCATCGGCACCCAAACAGGTAATGGTGGAAAAACCAAACAGTACTGCTAAAACAATAACCGGATTTCTGAATAACCGGCCATTTAATATCCTTACTGAGCTTAAAATGAATTTCATTAGTTGCAGCAAATTTAGTCAATATTTTATGCCGTATAGTTCTGGTTGCATATCCCAGGCAAATCCATAGCGATTATCATGCCCTGATTTTAGCTTTAAGCAATTATTAACGTAAAAATTACCCTGCTGTGAAAATTCAATGGCTAAACATTGTACATTTGTTCATTATTTGGCGGGATGAACCTGTTTTACAATTATAATGACAATAAAGATGAATAAGCGTTATAAAAAATGGTTGCTGGCTTTATTTGTGTTATTGCTGGCCGGTGGCGCTGTTATCTGGTGGATTTTTGCTGAAAAATACGATGATACTGCCACTGTAAAACCCGATTATACAGTTAATGCCCTTGATTTTATAAAAGAATTTAAGCAGGATATGACCGGAGCCAATAAAAAGTATTCGGAGAAGATAATTGTGGTAAACGGAACCGTATCGGCCATTGAAGCTGCCGATACCACAGCAAATATTAAAATGATTGACACAACAAACGGAGCTTATATTATTTTTGCATTTCAGCAGCAGCACCTTAATGAAGCAAAACAAATGAAACCGGGCGATAAGGTTTCAATAAAAGGCAGTTGCAGCAACGGCTCGTTCAGCAATATTTTAGAAACCGAATACATTACATTTAAACGCTGCGCCGTTAATAAATAATTTTAAACCAAAAAATAAAAATAAAACAAATGAAAAAAGCAGTACTATCATTAACATTGTTACTGGCAACGGGTTTGCTGTTTGCACAAAAGAAAACAACCACATCGGCCATTATCAGTTTTGATGCAACAACCAGTATAGACAAATTGCCCAAAGCCGACAACAAAACGGTTATTGCATCGCTTGATACCAAAACGGGTAAACTGGCTTTTGAAGCAACGGTAAAAAGTTTCACTTTTTCAAACCCGAGGATACAGGAGCATTTTAACAATGCTGGCTGGATGAACAGTGACCAATTTCCAACTGCTAGTTTTGCAGGCAGTATCAGCAAATTGGGTGATGTTAAATTTAATAAAGACGGTGTTTATAATGTTACGGTAACAGGCGATCTTACCCTGCATGGTGTTACCAAACCCATTGAGGCAAAAGGAACAATAACCATAAGTGGTACATCTATAAAAACAACATCAGATTTCAGTATTAAGCTGGAAGATTATGGTGTAAATGGACCTGCCATTGGTGCCGGTAAAGTTTCTAAAGAACCTACCATTAGTGTTACAGCAGAGTTTTAATTAAAATATAATATCCATAAAAAAGCTTTTGTTCACTTTAGAACAAAAGCTTTTTTTATTTAAAAGTATTTATGTTTTAAACCGATTTAAATTCTTCTTCAATTATTTCATGCAAAACATTTTCATTTTCTGTTATCCAGGCAGGCAATGGGTTACTGGTAATTTTCCAGGCAGCGTCTTTCATTTCCATATTAAAAATGATGCGAAAGCCTTTGCCGTCAATCACATCAATGCTAAAGGAGCCTTCCGGTCTGCCGTTTGATTTTCTGAAATTGAATTCCTTTAACTGGCCATCACATTTTATCAGTCTTGTAAACTGTATGTTTTTTACATACTTTAATTCCATTGGGGTGCGTTTGTGGCAAACTTAAGGTATTACATGCAATTGAGGCCAATTACTAAGTTAATAAGCTGTAAAATGTTGCGAATGTTACAGAGAAAGCTGCTAAAAGTTATTTATTTTTTAGTACACTGCTGGTTGTTGGTGATTGCTAATGCTGCTTTGGATGCCGCACGAATAATAACAACGGCGGTCAGTTGGCTTCCAGCTGGAGGAATAACAACAAGGCAAAAGAGTGTGGCGGATGTGAGATGAGGAATTGGGACAGGGATACTGTAAAATAAGATCGTACAAGTGATTTTGCGAAACACTTGCACCAGTGAGGCTTGTACATTAGTGGTAAGTGTTATCGCTCCTTTTTGTTTTTATGCCTGTAATATATTCCAACTCCATAAGCCAATAACAGCGGTAAGGTTAAAATTGCTGAAATTCCTGTCAATAACATTAGCACAAAATATGAGCTGTCATGTGGGGTAGGGTTTCTCATTCCTCCCATAATATTAAAAACTACCCGGTGCAGGTTCAGTATTGTCAAAACCGAAATGATCAAACAGATCGGCATCAGGGTGACCGTTAAAATATTGCCTGCACTGAGCTTTGTAAAATGTTTCAGGAAATAATAGAGTAGCGCCAGCCTCCAGGCTGCAACAATTGCCAAAAACCAAACATTTATTGTATTTGCAGTTCCAATCGGGAAAAACCGTTCAACCGGTATCGCATAAAAAATTGCAGGGAATGAGGTTAGCCCGATAAAAGTAACAACAATAAAATAAGACCAGTTGTCAATAAGAAAAGGTTTAAGGATAAGCCAGATAAAAGCTGCAAGTACAAAAATATAGATAACAGAGCCTAAGCCCAGGTGTTGCAGCAAACTTGCACCTTTATCATCCCAATAACGCCCCATACCAACTATCCATGTTCCCACCAGTCCTGCAATGAAATGCCTGTTATTGAATTGCAGCATTTCCTCTCTTGTTAACCTGAAAGTCAATAGCCTGATTATTGTACTAACAACTTTCATATTAAATGATGATTTGGTTAATGCTTTTACTACCTTGATGTGGCTGTCCTGCCTGCCGGCAGGTTAAAGAAACAAAATTTTGTTTAATCCCGAACCCGCTATTTAGCATTGGTAAATGTAAGCAAGATTTGTTTTTTCCGTAGTATGCTGTGCACAAATTCTGCTGCAGCCGGCGAAGGGAAAATTTAATATTCAGAAAATAATAGTAAACACTGCAATAAATAAATTATTTTTGATAGCACAAAGTATTCTAAAACATGCACGGGTTCTGAAAAATTAAAATTCATTAAAAGGAATAAAATGAAAAAGCTTTACTTATTCCTGCTTATTTCAGGTATTTATTATCCCTCTTTTTCGCAACAACTGACTGCAACATTCGGTGGTTTTCCGGTTAAGCTGGATTGGCAACGGGCAGGATACCCCGGCGATAATGTGCCTGCATATACTTTGTTGGCAGATATAATGACATTTGGCGGAGATAACACAGGACTGGTTTCAAATAATATTGCTTTAACAAATGCTATCAGCAGCCTGGGCGTTGCTGATGGTGTTATATATTTTCCGGCAGGAAATTATTTGTTTACTAATGGCATAAACCTTCGCAGCGGATTAATTCTCCGGGGTGCAGGTTCCGGCAATACAACCCTTACATTTAACCTCGGTTCAGGTTCTGGAGATCTGATTGTTGTTCAGGGGTCGGCAGGAGCAAGTACACCTGTTACGGCAGCTGTTCAGCAATATGGCAACCAGGTAACAGTCAGTAATCCGTCCATAGCATCAATCGGAAACTTTATTAAAGTATACCAGGATAATGAAACAGGCCTTATCAATGATTCATGGGCAGATAATACAGTTGGGCAGATATCTTATTTAAAAAGCAAGTTGGGCAATACATTTACATTTTATACCCGGCACCGCAGGGCAATCACTTTAAGCGGCGCCCCCATTGCCCAAAAGCTTAACATGGTAACAGGTGTAGGTATCGAATGCCTCAAAATAAAAAGAATGGATGATGATCCTGTAGCAAACCAAACTTCCAATATTCTTTTTAATTATGCAGCATTTTGCTGGGTTAAAGGAATTGAAAGTGACAGTGCCAATTTTGCCCATATCTCTATATTGAACAGTAGTAATATTGAAGTTACCGGTTCGTATTTTCATGGTGCTTTTTCTTATGGCGGCGGTGGGGCAGGCTATGGAGTAGTATGTCATTTAACAACAGGCGATTGCCTGGTTGAGAATAATATTTTCAAACACTTACGCCATGCCATGTTATTGCAGGCGGGGGCTAATGGAAATATATATTCGTATAATTATTCTTTGCAACAGACAAGAACGGAAATTCCCACAGATGCGGCAGGTGATATTGTACTGCATGGCAATTATCCCTATGCTAATTTATTTGAAGGGAACATAGCACAAAATATCGGTGGCGATGCCAGTCATGGTATCAACGGGCCCACCAATATTTTTTTCAGGAACCGTGCCCTGCATTATGGCATAGCATTCAGTTCAGGATCGGGCGATAGTTCTGTGGTAATCTATAATGAAGTAACGGGTTCAGGTAATTCAACAATTTTTCCATTCCTGCCATTAGGTAATTTGAGTACCAATGGACCTAACAGCATTGCTTCAAAAAATTACAGGTTATTGTCTGCTGGTTTTGTAGGCAATATGGAATCGTCATTTACGCCTAACCAATCAACAACTTATACTTATTTCCTGGAACCGGTTAGGCCTTATTTCTTTAGTGCCGATCTGCAACCCATTGGCTTCCCCGGTGTTTATAATGTTCCTTTTATCAGCATTCCGGCCCGTGACCGGTTCATAGCAGCGGGCACATTAACTTATTGCAGCAATATTTCCAGGAAAGACAGTATGATGCCGGTAAAATGTGA
>JANOVD010000362.1:0-2671 GCA_031417255.1 Chitinophagaceae bacterium | reverse complement strand
AGAAAATCATTTCAAAGCGAATTTTGGCTGGTGGCTTGCGACTGGCAAATACACTAAATACCATGTTCAAGAAGCCCACAAAAGGTGAGACTCTTGATGAGACCTTTAAGACCCTATTAATGAAAAATTAGCCTCTAATTTAGAAGACATAGGTAATGAAATAAGCGCCCCAATGGGGCGCATTTTTTTTAACCATTTTGGCAGTACTGCTTTTCCAAAAATGGTAGCCCCATTGCATCAATGGCCAGTTCAGTCTGGGTTTAATGTAAAAAGGCGAAGTAGAACTGAGCATCCATTTTAACCCTTCTGAAATAATACCCGGGCTTGCCAGCGGCACAAAATGGCTGGGCGATATATAACCCATATTACCGAATGAACACCCATCAGTTATATCACCTCGTTCAATAACTGTTACATGGTAACCTTCTTTTTGCAAATAGTAAGCGCTGCATAAACCGATTACGCCGCCGCCGATAATTGTAATCATACCCCCAGCCCCCCTAAAGGGGGTATCTCAATTCAAAACACTCTGCTGCATAGCTCAGAATATTTTTAAAGAGAGGTTTATTTTTTTAATGATCTCTATGCAGACCAAAATACTATTTCTTTACTAATGCTGTTGCCCTCAGTTCCCCCTTTAGGGGGCGGAGGGGGTTAAACCTGGAACCCAAAAGCATACGGATCATCTTCATCATCAATTGTGATTATATTGTGCCCGTAAATTCTTGCCCAGCCTTCTATTGATGGTTTTATAGCAGGTTTTCCTGCAACTGATAATTCTTCTTCAATCCTGCCGATAAATTTGCTGCCGATAATACTTTCATGAATAAATTCATCACCTTTCTTCAACAATCCTTTTGCGTACCATTGTGCCATTCGGGCCGATGTGCCGGTGCCGCAGGGACTGCGGTCAATGGCTTTATCGCCATAAAAAACGGCATTACGGGCCGTGGATGTTTTATCTAATACAGCGCCCGTCCATAAAATATGACTGCAACCTTTTATCGTTTCGTTTTCGGGATGAACAAATTCATATTTGTCATTGATGCGGTTTCTCAATTCTCTGCTCCAGCTTATTAATTTATCTGCTGTATAATTTTCAAGGCCTTTAAAATTTTTCTGCACATCAACAATGGCATAAAAATTTCCGCCGTAAGAAACATCTATCATTAATTCTCCCAGCTCCGGACAATCAACTGTTAATTCTGCTTCGGCTAAATAAGATGGAACATTGGTGAGGTTTACTGATTTTACTTTGCCATTAATTTCAGAATAAGAAATTAAGACCAACCCTGCAGGAGCTTCCATCCTTAAAATACCCGGGGTTTTCGGTTTTATTAAACCTTCTTCTATAGCAATAGTTATGGTTCCGATGGTTCCATGTCCGCACATGGGCAGGCAACCGCTGGTTTCAATAAATAAAACAGCCACATCGTTTTGCGGGTCGTGTGGCGGATATAAAATACTGCCACTCATCATATCGTGGCCACGTGGTTCAAACATAAGCCCCTTGCGAATCCAATCATATTCTTTTAAAAAATGCTGGCGTTTTTCACTCATATTACTGCCAACCAGAGCAGGGCCGCCTTCTTTTACCAGGCGAACGGGATTACCGCAGGTGTGTGCATCTATGCAAATAAATGTTTTCTTCAAGGCAGTTTTTTAGATTTGCAATGCAACTTAATTAAAACTTCGCTTGTTTTATGGAAGAAGAGGGAAAGATTTTACTTTCCTTTATACGTGCCTTTGCAGATATCTTTTTTAGTCTTATCACCTGTATAACGGTTCTTTCAAAAAAAGGCCACTATCAAATACATGATAGTGGCAGGTTTGGGGGTTACCCGGATTACTTTTTCTGAATTTTAGTAGATTGTTTTAAAACCCTTGTTTCTCCTGCTTTGCCGCCATACACCGGGCAATAATAATCCAGAACATCTAAAGCTTCGTTGTAGCTTAGCCAATACTCAATTACAGTACCGGTAAACACAAATTTTCCCTGAAAATTATACATATCCCTTGTTCCCCGACTACTGAAATTTCCATAAACGAGGTCGCCTTCATAAGGCTTGTTGCTTGCGTTGGTACGAACAACATTATATCCATTATAAGTTTCAACAACCCAATAGCTACAAGTAGGGTCGCTGTAAACAACTTCTCCCTCTTCCTGGTTTAGCCAATAACTTTCATTGTTTGTAACAACTACATCATTTTTTGCGCAGCTACTTAATAAAATAACCGCAAGCAAAAAAGTTGCGGATAGGGTAAAAATCTTTTTCATGTTGATTCAATTTAAAATTTGAAGAAATGTTTTGTCCAGTATAGTAACAAAACTGTGCCAGAACAGCAGTAAGTTGATTTTGGTTTTGTTAAAATGAATGGGTTGCCAAAATGCAATTCCTGAAGGTTTAATGCGAAGTATATTCTTCTGTTTTTTTTAACATTGATTGGATGCTGTCAGAAGCCAGATATTACCTGAGGGGAACATGTGACCCTCCAGAGAGCAGCCTGGACAAACCTTTGTAAAGTTTGCAGGTATTTTGTAAGTTTATGCCATGGAAGCATACGGAAAAATTTTACTCATTGCTATGCCGGCTTTTTTATTGCTGGTACTTTTTGAAAAATGGTATGGCTGGCGCAAAGGAAAAGATACGGTGCGTAATATGGATATGAT
>JANOVD010000361.1:0-11169 GCA_031417255.1 Chitinophagaceae bacterium | reverse complement strand
GACAGCCGCCGGGAAATAGTTACCAAAGACATTCAACTGGCAGTTAAAAAAGAAAGATTTGGTTTTAACCTCATCCGCTTAAATGAAAATAATTTTTTGCAAACGCTGCGTAATAAGCTGAGCTGGGGTTTGGATGTGAGGAATTGATTTGATGACATAAATACATATGCCATATAAACCCTCAATGCAAAAACTATTATTAACATTGGTTTATCTTTGTTGGATACTTACCAATTCTTTCGGACAAAAGAATCCAACCCATATTTCTGGTACTGTTCCAATTGGCAATCTCTCATCAATGGACGCAACAGAAGTAACAGTTAATGAATGGATGCTTTTTATTATCAATAATAATTGCAATACCGATTTGTTCCCTAATTCTTCAAGTATTTCAAATTCAACACGACTACTTTTTGAAGACTTAAAAAAACAAAAGGATTTTGACTACATCGAGATCATTGACAATAGCAGGGCTCAAAAAGAAAGCTATGGCAGTAAAGGTTTGCGATTGACAAAAGCATTTAAAAGCCTTATTGAAGGTAACACAAACTATTTTTCAATAAACATACCGATTGTTGGGATTTCTTTTGCCCAAGCAAAATCGTTTTGTGAATGGAGAGAAACTAATGTTAATAAAAATAGATCTTTAAAAGTCAGGATAACTCTTCCTACAATTGAAGTCTACGAAAAAGTTATAGAAAACAAGGATAGCATAAATCCAAAAAACTGTTACTTACAAAATTCATTAAACTGCAATTGTTTGGTGGTTAAAAAAACAAAAGATTATAAGTCACAAGGCAAATGTTTAATGAGAGCCGACAGTTACTGGCCAAGTCTTCTCGGACTATATTGTTTACAAGGTAATGCTTCTGAAATGACAGATATTGAAGGTACTGCAATGGGCGGTTCTTTCAGAGATTATGCACGACAATCATTTAAGGACAAAAAACAAAGCTATTCAAAGCCAGAAGATTGGTTAGGATTTAGATGCTTAGTGACTTTAAAATGACGATATAAGGCATACAACAACATACCTTTGCTCAACTTTACTTATGCCATCCAAATCAAAAAAACTACGCTCTATTTTTTTCCTATACTGGTTCTTACTGGCCTATATTCTTGCGGCATTAATATGGTGGTTTATTGCCCTTAACCGGCAGAACCGGCAAATGACAAAATATGAATTGGAGCAGTTGAAACAAACAGATAAAAATTACCAGTCAGCCGTTGATGAAATAAGATCGTTGGAAAAAAGAAAGACTACCCAATACCTTGGCGAGGGTGTTACTTTTTTTCTGCTGATCGTTGCAGGTGCTGTTTTTGTTTTCAGGGCCATCAGGCGTGAGTTAAGAATAAGTGAGCAGCAACAGAATTTTATGATTGCCATTACGCATGAATTAAAAACACCCATTTCGGTTGCCAAACTCAATCTGGAAACCATGCAGAAAAGAAAACTGGATGAGCAACAGCAGCAAAGATTATTACAAACCACTTTGGAAGAAACCAACCGGATGAATGCACTTTGCAACAACATGCTGCTCTCTTCGCAAATGGAAGCAGGCGGTTATCCTTTTACCAACGAAGAAACCAATATAAGTGAATTGGTTGGCAAATGTGTTGCAGATTTTGTTACACGCTATCCACAACAAAAAATTGAAGCAACGATTGCTCCAGATATTTTTATAAACGGCGACAGGCTGCTGTTACAAATGCTGGCAAACAACCTGATTGATAATGCCATCAAATACGGGCCTAAAGAATTACCGGTTATTGTTTTATTATCAGAAGAAAATGGGAAGATCATTTTCAGTGTAAAAGACCTGGGCAAAGGAATTGCTGCAGGCGAAAGAGATAAAATATTCAACAAGTTTTACCGGGTAGGTAATGTGGCTACAAAATCGGCAAAAGGAACCGGGCTGGGCCTTCATCTTACAAAAAAAATAGCTAAACAACACAATGCAAACATTTCTGTGACAGACAATAACCCATCTGGTGCTATTTTTACAGTTACATTAAATTCATCTGTCGAAAAATCATAGTTTAAAATATGCCCGATAAAAAATTCTCAATATTATTGGTTGAAGACGAAGAAAATTTACAGGAAGCACTAAAGCTGAACCTTGAACTGGAGGGTTATGAAATTACCGGAGCACTGGATGGTGCAGAAGCATTAAAAGCTGTACAGAAAGAATATTTCAATCTCATCATCCTGGATGTGATGCTGCCCGAAATTGATGGCATTACCGTTTGTGAAACCATCAGATTGAGCTACCCCGATATTCCGATTTTGATACTGAGTGCAAAAAACAGCAGTGCCGACAGGGTTTTGGGCTTAAAGAAGGGCGCCGATGATTATTTAACCAAACCGTTTAACCTGGAAGAACTGCTGATACGTGTAAATAACCTCATTAAAAAAAGTGAAAGGCTCAGCAGCAAGCAACCCATACCGGATATTTATACTTTCGGAAAAAATAAAATTGATTTTAAAGCATCCGAAGCTTTTACCAAAAGCGGCGAAAAAGTAACACTCACCAAAAAAGAGATCATGTTGCTGAAGTTGCTGATTGAAAATAAAAACGAAGTGGTAACCCGTGAAAAGATTTTGCAGGTGGTTTGGGGTTACAATGTTTATCCAACCACCCGTACCATTGATAATTTTATTCTCAATTTTCGTAAATATTTTGAAGAAGACAGCCGGGATCCCGAATATTTTCATTCGGTACGGGGTGTTGGCTACAAATTTACTTTTACATAATCCTGAAGTTACCGGTTGTGGTAGGTATTCATCAGTTGTATCAGATCATGCGCCCTTTCATACATCCCTTTCATCTTTGCATTATCAACAAAGGGTGTATATAGTTGCCATTCAATTTCATCCATCAACTCCTGCAACTGCACCGATGTTTCATTGCTGATGCCTTTTGCATCCAGCTGTTCTGCAATATTCTTCCTGTTCAATACTTCTGCAGGGATGGAAAGTTTTTTTGATAAATAATTTTTAAGCCCGAGATTTAACTGAGCATAAAATAATTTGCTGTCGTCGCTTTGCATGCATTCTTCAGCAAGCACTAAAGGGTTTTCCTGTGCCAGTAAAATTTCCTCAATTGGCTTTTCATTATCCATTTCCTCTTTATGTACAGTTGCTTCTTCAATCAGCTGATTTTCTTTTTTAGTATCCCTCTTCAGCCAAACAATAAGTCCAATAATTATCAGCACAGCAAAAAGACTAACAACTCTTAATCGGTTGCTGAAAATTTTTACCAGGAAATTGGCTTGGGGTTTTGCATCTGTATCTGCAATTATTTTTTTTTGTTTACCCGTGCCTTTGGTAACAGTTATTTCAATTGGCTGTGTTGTAACCGTTTTATATTTAGCATCATGGATGTTGAAAAAACTAAAAGCCACGGCCGGTAAAATATAAGTGCCGGCTTTTGAAACTGTAAACGGAAATTCAAATATTTTTCTGCCGCTTACAGGTACAGTGCCCTTATACAGATCATCAGTTGCTTTTGAATCGAATGCCTCAAAACCAGCAGGCCAGGCAATTTCAGGCGCATTGATCATTTGCAGGTTCCCTTCACCTGAAATGATGATTGCCATATTGCCTGCATCATCGGTGCTCAAATTATTTTGTTCAACCCTGGCTTCAATTGAAAATTTTCCTACGGCGCCTTTAAAACCGGCAGGTTTATTTTCATCCGGCAAAGGTTTTACAAAAATTGATAAAGGCTTGCTTTGCAGGGTGACTTTCTGTACTTCTATTCCACCGGGTGGTATAGTTGCTTCCTCAAATTGACGAAAAATACCCGGGTTCTGATTTGCATATTCGGCTTTAATAAACTGTACATTGTTTTCAATTTCGGCAATGCCAAGCTCCAGGTTGCCGGGCAATAAAGGGTACAATTGTGCTTTACGAATAGTGTAAACATTATATTCCCTGCCTTCAAATTTTTCGGTATGGTAACTCATGTCATTGGGTGCCTGCATATCCAAAACAGAGAAGCCGTTAAAGGATGGGCTTTTGATCATGTTACTTTCGCTCTTTAACCGTGTGTAAAGTTTATAAGTAGCAACCACCGGTTCGCCAACAAAGCAGGATCTTTTATCAACATCAACCCTCACCAGCATATTCTTCTTTATTTTATCAGCCGGGTTTTCGCCTTTGCGTAAAATATAATCGCTGTAATTTGATCGTGGTGCAGGTTCTGCAAAAGGGTCAATACCGCTGAACGGGGAGTTAAATGCATTGCCACCGGAATTATTACCTGTTGGCCTTGCTGTAACTTTTAAAGTAACAGGGTTACTTTTATAATCGCCGGCATCTGCTTTGGCCATGGCTGCACCAATGGTAAATATGCCTGTTGTTTTGGGTTTGAGAACGAAATTTAAAGCGATGTATTTTTTTACTACCCCATTCACCATGGTCATACCACTCTCCTGGTTTGGGCCACTGAGGATAATAAAATTATTAAGATTTGGAGGAACGATCTGCTGAACTTCCTTTGCATTTTCCACCATCAGTTTTAACTGTGCATATTCATCCTTGCCTATTTCTGCTGGAGATATACTGGCCGAAAATTTTACCTGGGCATTTGTACAATAGCCAACAAGTAAAAAAAGCAATAAAAATATTTTTTGTAAAACTGAATGCATAATAACAAAAATAACGGATTGCAGGCTGCTAAGTAAAACCTCAAAGTATAAATGGTTGAAATAAATTGTTAAACTCTATGAGGTTGTATCAAAAGATATATTTTTTGTTTTTCCCACACGAAGGTCACAAAGCAGTAATAATCATCATAGAATTTTTCTTTGTGTTCTTAGTGGCTTTGCGGGAGATTTCTTTTAAGATTACTCCCGTGAGGTACTACAAATCGCCCAATTGTGGCCGCAGAATAATTTCTTCCACGCAGGCCTGTGGCGAAAGTTGCGCTGCAGCATAAACCATTTTTGCAATATCGGCTGCTTCCATGATGCGTTTGGGATCAATACCGCTGCCGCTCCAGCTATCGGTAAAAGCTGCACCGGGCAATACTTGCGTAACTTTTATACCATAAGGTTTCATTTCTTCCCGCAGATTTTTACTAAACCCATACATGGCATATTTGCTGATGCTGTAGGCACCGCCATTGGGATAAGCCTGTAAAGAAGCAATGGAACAGATATTAAAAATGTGCCCTTTTTTTACAGCCATCATGCCCGGCAACAACAACCTGCTTAAATGATATGCACTGTAAGTATTCACCTGCATCAGTTTCTCCAGCGCACCATCCTCTTCGCCATAAGCGTTACCGGGTAAATAAATACCGGCATTGTTTACCAAAATATCAATTGAATCAGTTATTCCCTTTATCCATTTTACAAATTCCTGTAACGCAGTTTTATCAGCTACATCACAGGTTTTGGTGTTCATTTTATTTTGTGGAAACCGTTCCTGCAATTCATTACCGGTTTGTTCAAGTTCGGTTGCATTCCTGGCGCAAAGAAAAAAAACATGTTCCTGCTTATCCTGCGCAAATGCTTCGGCAATGGCTTTACCCAATCCTTTTGATGCGCCTGTTATTACTATGTTCATTGGTGTTTTTGTTATTTCAGTATCTTGCAATGATAAGTAAAGTTAGTATCTCTTCATTTAAATTTTGCAGTAAAATCCAATGCCTCAATACAAACATCTTTTTTTTGATCTTGACCATACCCTTTGGGATTTTGATGCTAATGCCAGGGAAACACTTGCAGAACTATATGACATTTTCAACCTCGATAATAAGATAAATATTGCTTTTGAAGATTTTTATCCAAAATATTTGTATCACAATGAAATTTTGTGGGATCGTTATCATCATGGATTAATAAGCGCTGAGGAATTGAAATGGAAACGGATGTGGCGCACACTGCTTGATTTTAAAATTGCTGATGAGCCATTGGCCAGGGAGATGAGTGGAAAATTTTTAGAAATTCTGCCTACAAAAAAAATATTATTTCCGCATACAATAGAAATACTCAATTACCTGACAGAAAAAAAATATGCCCTGCATTTAATTACCAATGGTTTTGAAAAAACACAATGGAGCAAATTAAATAACAGCGGGCTGAACGGTTACTTTACACATGTAATAACATCAGAAGGCAGCAACAGTTTAAAACCCAAAAAAGAGATATTTGAATTTGCAATGAATAAAGCAAACTCAACTTTACCGGAAAGTATTATGATTGGTGATAACCTGGATGCTGATATACAGGGCGCCATCAACGCCGGTATGGATACCGTTTTTGTAAACCACATTAATGCAGTACCTGCAATAAAACCCACTTATACGGTTACGCATTTAAAAGAACTGGAAAGCATTTTTTAATTATGGGTATAAAAAAACCTATCCGGTAAAGGAAAGTTTTAAATAAATTTGCGAAACAAAATTATGCCGATGTAACAGAAAGTATAAGCCAAACTTTTTTCTATCGGCATAATACCATCTAGGATTTCCTCATAGTCCTTTGGACTATTTCATAAATCAAGATGGTATTACATACTTACTGTAGTTGCTTTTGCTTTGTCTTTGCAGCAGGCTTTAACTCCAGTGGCATCTTTCGATGATTTTGAACAACTTGCTGTTTTACCTTCTGACTTGGTACAGCAGGTTTTTCCTTTAGCACATTTCTTTTTCTTTTTGCCTTTGTCGGCCAATGCAACACCGGTAACAAACATAAAAGCTGTGGCTAATAAAATTACTTTTTTCATGATTATAATGTTTAATTGATTTTCTAAACGTAAAAATAGGGTAGAAATTGCACAGTGCCAAGTTTTGCTACTGTTAAAATTATAAGGTGGCAATTACCGTTACACCGCCCTGTACAGCCTGATTTAGCGTTACATTTATTTTGGTTCCGACCGGTAAAAGCAGGTCAACCCGGCTACCAAACTTAATAAAACCCATTTCTTCAGTCTGCTTTACTTTTTGGCCTACCTGTAAATAATTTACAATGCGTTTAGCCAAAGCGCCTGCGATCTGTTTAACCAAAATCTCAGTATTGCCATTTCTTATCACTACTGAATGCCGCTCGTTATCTGTAGATGATTTGGGATGCCAGGCCACCAGGAATTTACCCTTGTGATATTGGTTGTACACCACTTCACCGTCAATGGGGTTGCGGTTAACATGCACATTGGCCGGACTCATAAAAATAGAAACTTGCAGGCGTTTATCTTTAAAATATTCCACATCCACAGTTTCTTAAATCACCACCACTTTTCCATCTGCAGGTGCAACAACGGCGCCATCAATAATGGTTAGTTTGCGGTTTGGTATGCGAAAAAAAGATATAAGGAATAATAACAACCCCAGTGTAAGAATAAAAATGATATGGCAAAGCCACATCATGGAAGCGCTTAAAAAAAAGTAAACAGATACATTAACTGCACCAAAAATTAAAGTTGCAATGGCAATGCTTTTGTATCCTTCCCTGTGTATGGTCATTCTTTTAAATTAAGCTGCAAAGATAACGAGTTAGGAGTTAGGAGTTAGGAGTTAGGAGTTTTGAGTTTGAAAGTTGAAGGTATAAGTTAATACTTTGCTGTACCAAATTTATCCCACTGGTTGTTGGCAAAATCGAGTAAGGGTTTGGCAGCTTTGTTAAAAGAAGCATCTATTTTTTTATCGCCTCCATCTTTACCCTCTGCAAACTGAAGAATGGTAGTGCCCCGTATTGCATATTTACTCCCGGCTTCGTACATGATGAGTTTTTTTTCATCCGGGCTAACATCACCCTTGCAACTGAGTTTGTATAAAAAAGTAACTTCTCCAAAATTGTTGCCATCATTATCGGTAATGGTAAATGAGTTGGGTAAAAATTCGCAGGTAGCATCTACCTCACAGTTTTCAATTCTGTCCTTCACTTCCCATTTCTTTTTCCAGCCTGCAGCATCTTTAATAAAACAAAATGCAAATACGGCACCGCTTTGCTGGCCGCTCTTGTTCATTTGCACAGCATTTGCAGTAAATAAAACTGTGTTTTCCCCATCTGCATCCTGCCAGCTGAGTCCATCTACCAGCGAGCCTTTTATACTGTCTTTAAACGGTTGATCATTTTTATCAAATGGCAATACTTTAAAAACAGGTGTTGCAACTACAGGATCATTTGGTTGAGTTGCTGTTGAAGGACTATCTTTTTTATCTGTGCTGTTGGTTTCTTTCTGGTTGTTGTTGCAGGCAAAAAATATAAATACAAAAAAAGGAAGCAGGTAATTTTTCATACATGAAAGTTTATTTAATAAACAACCAATTTTAAATAAAGCCATACAAAAGGCACTGCAACAAGTAAAGAATCAAACCGGTCTAAAAAACCACCATGGCCGGGCATAAAGCTGCCGCTGTCTTTTACATCGGCCATGCGTTTTAATTTGCTTTCGAAAAGATCGCCAAAAGTGCCGAAGATGGCGCAGATGGCAGGAATACCCAGACTAAATAATGCAAATTCCTTAATATCGTCTTCCTTAACCCCAAAAAAAACGTAACTAAATAAGCCCATAATTACAATGCACAAAATAATACCTCCTAATGTTCCCTCGACGGTTTTTTTAGGTGAAATTTTTGAAAATGGGGTTTTCCCAATAAAAGAACCAACCAAGTAGGCCATTGTATCATTTATCCAGATTGAAAAAACAATAATACAAACAAACATTCTCCCAAAATCAACTTCGGCACCAAAAAAAATAAAAACATTATCCCGAATATTTAAAAATAAAGCAAATGATAATGAAATATAAATAAGGCCTGCAAAACTCATCCACTTTGCCTTTACAGGGATTTGTTTATTCTGAGTAAGAAAAAAAATTAGGCATACTATTTCTAAAATCCAGATTGACCACTTCACACTTATTTTAATTGAAAAGGGATAAAAATAAATATCAGCCCAATAATCTTGTACCCCCAAAACAATCATCAATGTAAATCCACAAATGGCAAAGAACCATTTAATTACAATATCAATTTTAGTAGAGTAGATTTTTTCAACCAGTTTCAGATACTCATACCAGCACCCAAAATGTATCACTGTAAACAAGATCAAAAAACTCCAGAAATTCCAAAGCAGTCCCGTAAGCATTACTGCTACAAAAAGCAGTGCAGTTAAGGCCCTTGTTTTAAATGTTTGAAAATTAAATGCCAAACTATATGTTTTTATTTTCGGGAAAAGAATGCAAAATACCTGCCTGTTCCAGCAGATCCTGTTCTTCAAATACAACCAGGTTCCGGTTTTTAGCCGATACTTTTTCAAACAATAAAAAAATACCAATGGTTATTGCCAGGGCTATCAACCCCAGCCATAATGGAACTTTAGGATCAAGTTTATCTACCTCAACTTTTTCGGTATGCCGCAATATCCAGAACAACTGAATTAATGCAACTGCATTATTTAAAAAGTGGGCAATAATATTCACCCATAAATTTTTGCTGCGCTGGTACATCAACCCCAACACGAACCCAAGTACGGCCCTGCTTAAAAAAAGAAATACCGACATGTGTATCAAACTAAACAATAAAGAAGTTACAATGATGGCTAACAAGGGTTTCTTCCACCAGCGTTCCAGTAAATTCTGCAATACGCCACGAAAAAATAATTCCTCAAACAATGCCGGTAAAAATGCCATGATGACAAGAGCCATTAAAAATTCGCCCCAGCTTTTTAAATTGCTTAATGCTGTCACCTGTTCAGAATATGCCGATTCCATACTTTTACCAAGATCATTAAGTTCAGGAAAATTTGTAAGCAATGATTTGCTCAGTTCTGCCAGCGGATTGGCAACAACATTGGCTAAAAAAATAATAAAGAAACCTAAAATAATTTGCTTTGAATTGATATGTTTATTAAAGCCGAGCCAGAATTTATTTTTTCCGTGGCACACCAGCATAAAAAGTACAGCAGGAATAAAAAAAAGGGAAAAAGTACTCAACACCTGGCTCACTCTTGCATAAGTCACATTTTCGGGTAGCAGCATTGCTTTCAGTATCTCCTCTCCCATTTTATCCATCGGCACACCCGGGGGAATTATTTGTAATCCTATAAGATATTGAATGCCTGCGGTAAGTATAAAACCTGCCCCTAAAAAAACCAGTAAAATACCCAGTTGGCCCCATCCCGTAAACCCTTTTGCACTCCTGTATTCCATAGCTAAACTGATTAGTTGTAAATTTGCCCTCGCAATATACTACTACGCAATTAATTTAGGCAAAAATTGTAACAGGGAAATTGCCTTTTAATGTGTTTATTATAAAATTATTTTGTGCATGTGCTACGTAGTACGCGGTACAATGAGTAAAAGTTTTAAAAAATAAAATGCCAAACATAGGCCCCATACAATTACCCGATTTCCCGCTCTTACTGGCTCCCATGGAGGATGTAAGCGACCCGCCATTTCGTGCCGTATGCAAAGACCATGGTGCTGATCTGATGTATACCGAATTCATCAGCAGCGAAGGATTGATACGTGATGCCATTAAAAGCCGCCAGAAATTGGATATTTTTGATTACGAAAAACCGGTAGGCATACAAATTTTTGGTGGCGATGAAGAAAGCTTGTCGCTGGCTGCAAAAATTGTGGATGTTACCAACCCCGATCTGCTGGATATTAATTTTGGATGCCCCGTAAAAAAAGTAGCTTTAAAAGGCGCCGGTGCCGGCGTATTAAAAGATATTGACCTGATGGTGCGGCTTACCAGTGCTGTTGTAAGATCAACTTCGTTGCCGGTTACTGTAAAAACAAGATTGGGTTGGGATGACAATACAAAAAATATTGAAGAGGTTGCTGAAAGGTTGCAGGATGTTGGCATTAAAGCTTTAGCCATTCATGGCCGTACAAGATCGCAAATGTATAAGGGACAGGCCGATTGGGAACTGATAGGAAAAGTAAAGAACAACCCCAGGATAACCATACCCATTTTTGGTAACGGCGATATTGACAGCCCCGAAAAAGCATTGGAATATAAAAACAAATATGGCATTGATGGTATCATGATCGGCCGGGCCGCCATTGGTTATCCCTGGATATTTAATGAGATAAAACATTTTTTAAAAACCGGGGAGCATTTACCATCGCCGACCATTGAAGACAGGGTTGCTGTTTGTAAAAAACACCTGCACAAATCTTTTGAATGGAAGGGGCCCAAGGTTGGCATT
>JANOVD010000360.1:0-2896 GCA_031417255.1 Chitinophagaceae bacterium | reverse complement strand
CCCCCTTTAGGGGATATGGGCATGCTTAAAATTGGTCTCACAGGCGGCATAGGCAGCGGTAAAAGTACCGTAGCCAAAGTACTTGAAGTGCTGGGCATACCTGTATATTATGCTGATGAAGCAGCTAAAAGAATGATGAATGCTGATGAAGAACTAAAAGAAAAAATTAAACTTCAATTTGGAAATGAAGTTTATAAAAACGGACAATTAGATAAAAAATACCTGGCTGATATTGTATTTGCATCTCCCGAAAAATTAGCATTATTGAATGCCCTTGTTCATCCAGCCACCTTAAAAGATGCAGAAAGATGGATGCAAAAGCAAGCAACTCCTTACTGTATAAAAGAAGCTGCTTTAATTTTTGAAAGCGGTGCCCAGCAGCATTTGAATTATGTGATTGGCGTAGCAGCCCCTGCCCCGCTACGCATACTACGTACCATGCAGCGTGATGGCGTTAGCCCTGAAGCAGTTACTGCAAGGATGGATAAACAAATGGACGATACCATTAAAATGAAACTCTGCGATTTTGTAATTACAAATGATGAGCAGGAAATGCTGTTGCCGCAGGTACTTGAACTGCATAAAAAATTATTAACCCTTGCTGAAAATAATTAAAATGGTTATCTCGTCCTCGTCTCTGACGAGGATGTCATGGTCCTGAGTTTTAAACTCAGAACTTACAATGCTGCATTTGTTTTGTAACTTCATTACATGAAAATCTTTTCGTCGGCGCAAATAAAAAACTGGGATGCTTTTACCACCGAAAATGAACCCATCAGTTCTGTAGATCTGATGGAACGTGCTGCCACAGCCTGTTACCAATGGCTTATTCAAAATAATTTTGCAGAAAAGCATTTTCGTATTTTTTGCGGCAAGGGTAATAATGGAGGCGACGGATTGGCAATTGCGAGGCTACAGATTCAAAATAATTGCAGGGTTACAACTTACATTCTTGATCCGATAGCTCCCGATAGCTATCGGGACGGATTTGGAAAAATTGGCACCGCTGAATTTCAAACTAATTTAGAAAGACTTCAACAGCTTAATACAGATATTCATTTTATTCAATCAGCAGAGTTTTTTCCGGTTTTAAATAATGATGATATAATTATAGATGCCATATTTGTCAGTGGATTAAATAAACCATTGCAGGGAATTACAGAAGCTTTGGTAAAACATATCAATAATTCAGCTGCACTGAAAATTTCTATCGATCTGCCAACCGGTTTGTTTGCTGATAAAAGTTCTGCCGGCAATTCCATCATCAAAGCATCCCATACCCTCTCCTTTCAAAATTATAAACTGGCTTTTTTATTGGCGGAGAATGAAATGTTTTGTGGCGATGTACATATTTTAGATATTGGTTTACACAAACAATTTTATAAAAATGAATCTGCAGATTTTGAATTGATTGATAAAGAACGCATCAAAAGTATTTACAAGCCACGTTCAAAATTTGCACATAAAGGAACATATGGACATGCTGCTTTGCTTTGCGGATCAAACGGAATGATGGGTGCTGCTGTTTTATCTTCACTGGCCTGTTTAAGAAGCGGTGTTGGTAAACTAACTGCTTACATTCCAAAATGCGGCTATACTGTTCTGCAAACTGCGGTTCCCGAAGCCATGTGTATGGTTGCAGGTGAAGACTATTTATTATCAGCACCGGGAATTGAAAAAATGAACGCTGTTGGCATTGGCCCCGGCATTGGCATGCATCCATCGCATAAAAAATTAATTGCCGAAGTTTTTAAAAATGTAAACAGTCCAATAGTTATTGATGCCGATGCATTAAACATCATTGCAGAAAATAAAGAATTACTAAAAGCCATTCCAGCTTATTCCATATTAACGCCGCACCCTAAAGAATTTGAACGGTTATTTGGTAAAACTGAAAATGATTTTGAAAGACTTGAATTATGCAAACAAAAATCTCAGGAACATAATATTCACATAGTTTTAAAAGGACATAACAGTTTAATCAGCACTCCTGATGGAAAGCAATTCTTTAATTCCACCGGCAATTCAGGAATGGCTACAGGAGGTAGTGGCGATGTGTTAACCGGAATCATTACAGGCTTGCTGGCACAGGGATACAACCAAATTGAATCTTGTTTATTGGGTGTTTATTTACATGGCCTGGCAGGAGATATTGAAGCTGCTGAATCTTCGCAGGAAGCATTGATAGCGGGAGATATCATTAAAGCTATAGGAAAAGCATTTAAATCACTTGCTCACTAAAATAAAATCCCGTTCTGCATAAAGTAGAACGGGATTTTTTATCAAATTATTTCTATTTTAAGTATTTTAATTGTGTTGCGTAAAGAACTATGAAAACCAGTGGAACAATAACAGCCATCACTCCAAAAGAAACGCCGGCAGTTGCAAATGTAAATATCATGGGTACAAGCTGTCCGGCTACATAAATGTAAAATCCTACCTTTAAAAGATTGCGCATTTTCATTGCCCCAAAAAAACAAAGTGCGATTCCCACTAAACTTAAAACAAGCGAAATAGTGGCATACTTTGAAACCGTACTGGTAATTTCAGCACCTTCTGCTGATTTTGGAGTCAATGAGCTCAATAAGCCAACGCCTAAAAATCCTAATAAAATAAGTAATAGACCTAAACCGCATCCGATGTAGGTTAAAATGGTAAGAACATTCAGCATTTGCGGAAGCTTTTTCATGTCTTTTTGTTCAAGATTCAGGGCATCATTTGCCTGATCTACATTTTGATTAAAATCTGTCATAAGTTTTAGTTTTAGACTACAAAATAATAATTTGTTTCAGTTTATCAATGCTTTGACCGATTAAATATCAAATTATTCTCCCTCATTGCTGTAACACATCTGCAATTAAGCTTACCGATATGGCTGTTTTTAATCCTTTTACCC
>JANOVD010000359.1:0-25106 GCA_031417255.1 Chitinophagaceae bacterium | reverse complement strand
AACCAGCAATATGGTAAAGAATATAAATTAGATACAAAACACAATATATATTACAAAGGTGAGGGAGTTGATGAACCGCTTGCTAAAAAACTTGCAGACTTTTTAAAAGCGCAGGAGTATTTTCAGGACAGTATTAACTCTACCGTGCAACTTATAAAAGTAAAGGATACATTCAACCTGAACTTTGTAGTAGATGCTGCAAAAATATCACACGATTTAGAAAATAGCTTTTTGATATTTGGTGCACAGATTTCTGAAATGGTTTTTAGCAAAGCACCGGTAACCATTCAACTAACCAACAATAAATTAGAGCCTTTTAAAAATCTTGGATATGCAAGGCCGCTTACAGATACTTTAAAGTAAGCCCAATACTAACTGCTTAAGTATGCTATCCTTACCCCCCGATATCAGATCGGGGGGTTGTTTTTTGTGTTTAATACAATCTTATTTGTTATTTTCATTTCTCCTTAAATTGAAACCATGCAAACTGCATCTAAAAAAATAATTAATGGCTGGGCCATGTACGACTGGGCAAACTCGGTTTACAACCTGGTGATCACCACAACTTTTTTTCCGATATATTTTACAGAGATTTCAAAAGCCGCACCTTTTAATGGCACAGTAACTTTTTTGGGACGAACATATGTAAACACCGCACTGTATAATTATGCCCTGGCATTTGCTTATTTGCTTGTGGCCTTTACATTACCAATCCTCTCTTCCATCGCCGACTTTAAAGGAAATAAAAAACGCTTTATGCAGATTTTTTGTTTTGTAGGCGCCCTTGCATGCAGTTGCCTGTATTTTTTTGATAAGGACCATTTTTCGATGGGTGTTATATGCATGATGATTGCTGCTTATGGTTTTTATGGTAGCCTGGTGTTTTATAATTCTTACCTGCCCGAGATCGCATCTGAAAAAGACCGTGACCGTGTAAGTGCCAGGGGATTTTCGTTTGGTTATGTGGGCAGTGTTATTATGCAGCTGGTGGGATTTGCTTTGGTGTTGTTTTGGGATAGTATCCCCTTTTTAAAGGATGAAGGCGATGCAGTAAGGTTAACATTTTTACTGGTAGGTATATGGTGGTTTGGTTTTGCACAGATCCCTTTCAGAAGGTTACCGCCAGGGATAGCATCCGGTAACGTCGAAAATAAAAATGTATTTACAGGTGGATTTTTAGAATTGAAGAAAGTGTTTAAACAGTTGATACGCCTTCCCGTATTAAAACGTTTTTTGGTAGCCTGTTTCTTTTATAATATGGGTGTACAAACCGTAATGCTTGCTGCCACTAATTTTGGCAGCAAGGTGTTAAACCTCCCTTCAACCAAATTGATCCTTACTGTAGTTATCATACAACTTGTTGCCATCATAGGCGCATTTGTAATGAGCAGGCTGTCGGGTAAATATGGTAATCTTCCGGTATTGATCGGTGTTGTAATTTTCTGGATATTCATCTGCATAGCCGGTTACATGATGCAGACTGAATATCATTTTTATGCTTTGGCTGTTGCAGTAGGATTGGTAATGGGCGGGATACAATCTTTAAGCCGTTCTACTTATTCTAAATTAATGCCGGCTACAAAAGACACTGCTTCTTTCTTTAGTTTTTATGATGTAACAGAAAAAATAGCAATCGTGATAGGGCTTTCATCTTTTGGATATATAGAAGAACTGACGGGAAGCATGAGGAACTCTGTTCTTGCGCTGATCGTATTTTTTGCAGCAGGACTTCTATTTTTATTTTATGCACTAAACAGCTATAAAAAAACACTTAATTAATTACATGAATCTTTACTCCATCAACACCGGTTTTTTTAAATTAGATGGCGGAGCCATGTTTGGTGTAGTACCCAAAAGCATCTGGAACAAATTAAACCCTGCCGATGACAATAACATGTGTAGTTGGGCGCTTCGCTGTTTATTGATAGAAGATGAAGGCAAATTGATTTTGATTGATAACGGCATGGGCGATAAACAGGATGCCAGATTTTTTGGCCATTATTATTTACATGGCGATGATACGCTGGATAAATCATTAGCCCGGCATGGTTTTACCAAAGATGATATTACCGATGTTTTTTTAACACATCTGCATTTTGATCATTGTGGCGGAAGCATTGTAAGGGAAGGAGAAAAATTGGTGACTGCATTTAAAAATGCAACATACTGGAGTAACGAAAACCACTGGAATTGGGCAACAAAACCGAATGACAGGGAGAAAGCAAGTTTTTTAAAAGAAAATATTTTACCGATACAGGAAAGCGGGCGTTTAAAATTTTTATCCGTGAGTAGTCAGTCGTCAGTCGTGAGTATAGGTGCAGGAGAAGGCGCATCACTCACGTCTGACGACTCACCACTCACTATTCACGACTCACCACTGACGACTCACTTTTCTTTTTATACCGTTAACGGCCATACCGATGCCATGATGCTGCCTAAAATAAATTACAACGGAAAAACAATTGTTTTTATGGCCGATCTTTTACCATCGGCTGCACACATACCATTGCCTTATGTTATGGCTTATGATATGTTTCCACTTACTACATTAAATGAAAAGAAATTATTCCTCACCGAGGCACAGCAAAACAATTATGTTTTGTTTTTTGAACATGACCCTTTGATAGAATGTTGCAATCTGCAAATGACGGAGAAAGGTATCAGGGTTAACGAAACTTTTAAGTTGAGCGAACTTTAGTTGTCAGGCCACTACTAATACTTCATAAATTCAAAGTACTTTTATGTTGCTGAGGTTATGATGTTATAAAATACCTTTATAGTGGCCAGACTACTTAGGTTTACTTTGTACTGATTAAAGATGTTAATGGATAGCGCAGGTTTTTATAACTCATCATATCCACTTTAATACTTCCTACAGCTATTGGGCTTTCGGCTCTTAATAATAAATGATTGGGGTCATCACTCAGCCAGGCAGTCATTTTTTCGCCTCCTTCAAAAATGGTTCCTTTAATTAAAAGCGGTTTTATTTTTATGGCATTAAATTTACCGTAACGGGTTTTAATTTTTTCCTTGCCCATGTAGCGGATATACATATGAAAAACCTCGTCATCCAGAAACATATCAAACGGAATTTTATCATTTACTTTATACTTATCATAATTTATATTCCTGGCATAATAAACCATGCTTACCACATCCTGTATACAATTGTCAACTTTAAATACGCCATTGGTGCTTACAGCGGTATTGGAACTTTGATTAAATGTTACATTGTCATATTTCTTATAACCCCCTTCATCTACATTACGTATAAATTTATAAGGCAACAGGTTTGCCGTATCTACATAACTTTCGTATCTATCCCGTACTTTAAAAAAATTGTCGAAAAAAGAATAAGTAGTTCCTGTACCTACAAAATGATAAACCGGTTTACCGTTATAGCGCTCCAGCGAAGAAGTGAAAACAGCCTCTCCTGCACCCACATACATACCCAATGTGCTGTAAAAAACTTTCATCCTCACTTCTTCATCCGCCTTAAATGCATTATTTTTCAAGGTGCAGGCATCATTGAATTTTGAAGTAAAACTCAAACTGCAAAAACCTGTAACCAATAAAACAATTTTAAAGTATCTGATCATTTTTTTTTATTTATTTTAATTCCCAAAATTAGTAAACTGCCGATTAATGCAGGTATAAAAAGGTTTACAAACCATATTCCAAATGTGGCGGTCAATATTCCAATTGTATTACTGCTGTAAGAAAACAAAGTTTTTGCAACAGTGCCTCTTATACCCAGCTCTGCAATGGCAATCGACGGAATAATCGCCAGTATCCAGAACATTAAGGTAATTATCCAAAAACCTGTCCAAACATTTTGTTCTACCTGCAGCAACTGCAGCATAAAGATGTATTGTAAAACGAAAACAGCATACCTCAGCAGTGAGATAGACAGCAACCTTAACAAAATTTTCGCATCAAATGTTTTCAAAACGTTAATGTATTTCAAAAATTTATTGGCATAGGGCAGTTTTCCCAATAATCGTATCAGCCAACTCAGCCTGAAAAAGAAAAAAACAAAAATGATTGTTCCCAAAATGCTGCTGCATAAAAATATTCTGAACCAAAAAACAGAGATGCCCATTGCTGTACCTGTTTCATCCATAGTAAACAATAAATAAGTTAAGCCAAAACATCCCATCAGCATGGTAATGATTAACTGTGCAATACTGCCTGCAATGGAAAGCGAAATGGCTTTAATACGGTTGCCATCATTTACAAAAAGAATACGCCCGCCAAATTCGCCAATGCGGTTGGGTGTATTTAAAGAAAGGGTTACACCACATAATACAGATTTAAATGCAGTGAAAAAACTCATCGGCTGTAAAGCTTCCATCAACAGTTGCCATTTCCTGGCTTCCAGGCCCCAGTTTACAAAAACAAATACAATAACCAGCCAGAACTTCCAGGCGTTAGCGCCAAATGGCATGGCTTTTATGAGCGCAACCGAAGTTTCAATATCGGGCTGTGCCTTTACCTGAAGGTATAATAAATAAAATAACCACACGGCAAGCAGGGGCCCAACAACCCACTTGAGTAATATTTTGATACTTTTGTTCAATACACAATGTTAGTTCAATTATTAGTAAGTGCTACAAAGCTCAATTGAGCGAAGTGGTAAGGCTGAAAAAATTAAAGCGCTTTGCAAAATAAAACAAGTATTATTTTAGGGATCGATCCGGGAACCATCATCATGGGATATGGATTGTTAAAAGTACAGGGTAATAAAATAAGTTTACTGGAGATGGGCGTTTTAAAACCCGGACAGGTAAAAGACAGTTATAAAAAACTGCAGCTTATTTTTAATACAGTGAGTGGCCTGATTACCAAATACCAACCAACCGGTTTTGCAATTGAAGCTCCTTTCTTTGGCAAGAATGTGCAAAGCATGCTAAAATTAGGCAGGGCACAGGGTGTTGCCATAGCTGCGGCCATGCGGCACGGGTTGGATGTTACAGAATATTCGCCCAAGAAAGTAAAACAATCTATAACAGGCAACGGCAATGCGGCAAAAGAACAGGTGATGAAAATGCTGCAACAGATCTTACATTTTAAAGAAGATCCAAAACATTACGATGCAACCGATGCACTGGCCGTGGCGGTATGTCATTATTTTCAACAAAAAACAGCTTTACCAGGAAGCGGAGAAAAAATAAATGGCTGGAAAGATTTTCTGGCAAAGAACCCGGGTAAAATAAAGTTGCAGTAGTAACTGCATACTAACTATTTCATGGGATAGACGACAAAATACAGGCACACAGATGACACGGGTAAGACGGATGAACACGGATTTATTTTCCACTTCGTGGAAAATAATACAAGGATAGCAATCATCAAACTGGTTAATAACAGATTGAGAAAATGAATTATTGCAAAGAATCCGTTGAGTAAAATCCAAATTTATGCGAAGCAGAAAAAAATCCGTGTTCATCTATCAAATCTGTGTTATCCGTGTGCAAATGCCGCCTATCTCATTAAAGTATTAGTATTGGTTAACCTTAGTTTAACAAAGGTTAACAGCAGTTTTTTTCATTTTGATAAAACCTTTGCAGCAGTAAAAATAAAATGGTAATACGATCAAAAACATTGCGGTTGGTTATTTTAACAAGTACAGTGCTTGTTACCATAATCATTGCCATCCAGTTGATCTGGCTGCAAAAAGTTTATCTGTACGAAGAGAAACAGTTTAACATCAATGTTTCAAAAAGCATCCGCAGTTTGTACACCGGTATGGAGCTGGTAAATGATGCAACGGATAATGTACAAAAAGTAATTGAAAATATTAATCCCGATGTGTATTTATTTAAAATTGATTGCGATCCAAACCTTGATCAGCTTTGGGTTAATTTAAAAGCCGAGTTAACAGATTTTGATGTGTATACTGATTGCCGGGCGGCTATTTACAGCAATACAGAAAATAAATATACAGCAGAGCAATACATCGATCTGCCGGATGCTTATTTCCCTTCCGATAATGAAAAAATACTACCCGTTTATCAAAGAGACTATGCCTACATTGCTTTACACTTCCCTCATCGTGGCCAGTATATTTTAAAACAAATGATATTCTGGATAGCTTCCAGCAGTGTATTGTTATTAGTACTTATTGGTTTGGGGTTCAGTATTTTTTACCTGTACCGGCAAAAATTTTATTACGAAACACAAAAAGATTTTGTAAATAATTTTACGCATGAATTTAAAACACCACTGGCTGTTATCAGCATTGCAGCCGATGTTTTAAAACAAAAAAACATTATTGAAAAGCCCGATAAGCTTGAAAACTATGCAGGCATTATTCACCAACAAACTTCGCACCTGCAGTCGCAGGTAGAAAGGCTGCTGGAAATTGCCTATACCGACCGCAGCCATCTGCCCCTTGAAAAAGAAAATTTTGATGTGAACTTATTACTTGAAGAATCCATCAACGACCTGCAACCATTAATTGAACAAAAAAATGCATTAGTAAAAACAACTTTTACCCAAGCTGATGCGTTTATAAATGCAGATAAGGCATATTTAAGGCTATGCTTTATAAACCTGATAGAAAATGCAATCAAGTATGCTGATGCTCCCATTATTAATATTACAACCAAAACTGAGGGCAATCATTTTTTCATTTCGGTAAATGACAATGGCATAGGTATTGCACCTAAACACCAGAAGAAAATATTTGACCGTTTTTACCGGATAACTGATGGTGAACTACATAACAGTAAAGGTTTTGGACTTGGATTAAATTTTGTAAAAAAGGTTATTGATACACACAATGGTAAAATTGAAGTACAAAGTGAACCTGGAAAAGGAAGCACGTTTACAATAAAATTGCCCCGCAACTAAATTTAAACTATGGCAAAAGGAAAAGTATTATTGGCCGAAGATGATCTTTCGCTGGGTTTTGTAATTAAAGATTCGCTGCAGGATATTGGCTTTGAAGTAACACATTGCCCCGATGGAGAAGTAGCCTGGCAGCAGTTTCAAAAAAAGGAATTTGATATATGCCTGCTGGATATCAATATGCCGGTACGGGATGGTTTTTCGCTGGCTAAAAAGATAAGGCAGCAAAGTGATGTAGTGCCCATCATATTTTTAACTGCAAAAAGTTTGCAGGAAGATAAATTAAAAGGTTTTCAATCGGGTGCCGATGATTATATAACCAAACCTTTCAGCATTGAGGAACTGATCTTGAGAATGGAGGTTTTTTTACGCCGTACCAAAAAGCTGCAGGCCGATACCGAAGAAGTTTACCAATTGGGTAAATTGAAATTTGTGGTAAACGAATTAAAAATATACAGTGACGGCGAAGCTATAACGCTCACTCAAAAAGAATCGGACCTGCTGAGGTTTTTTGCCCAACACGAAAACAAGGTTTTAAAACGTGAAGAAGTGTTGCTGAATGTTTGGGGCAAAGATGATTATTTTTTAGGCCGCAGTATGGATGTGTTCATCACAAAACTCCGCAAACATTTTAAAGCCGATCCCAACATTGTTCTTGAAACTATTCATGGTGTCGGATTCAGGTTGCAGGTAAAATAATCACAGGTGTGCCAGTATTTTATCCCTCACAACTTTCAGTTCATCCTGCGACGGACTTAGCTTAGCCCTGGTAAAATTTAAATCATTTGATGAGTTAATGGGTATTAAATGCATGTGTGCATGCGGCACTTCCAAACCAATTACACTGATACCGCACCTCTTACAATCAAATGCCTTTTCAATGGCATGCGCAATGGGTTTTGCAAATACCAGCATCTCTGCCAGGTATTCATCGGGCACATCAAAAATTTTATTTACTTCAATTTTTGGCACTACAAGTACATGGCCGGTTACCAAAGGTTCAATATCCAAAAAGGCAATAAACTTTTCAGTTTCGGCAATTTTATGACAGGGTATATCGCCGTTAATAATTTTAGTGAAGACAGTCATAAAAAATATTTTTGTAAAGATAGGGCATAAAAAAAACCATCCCGCCAGCAGGCGGAATGGTTTAAAAATATTTTTCAATAATTACAAATCTATTTTCTCCACTCTAAATTTTAAAACACCGGCGGGTACAATTACCTCCACCTCATCACCAATAATTTTTCCCAAAAGGCTATGGCCGATTGGGGAAGTAACCGAAATTTTTCCATCCTTGAGATTGGCTTCATTTTCCGAAACAATTTTATAAGTAACCTGCTTTTTAGTATTCAGGTTGGTTAAAGTTACTTTTGTAAGAATGGAAACCTTGCTGGTATCAATATTACTTTCGTCGAGGATACGGGCATTGGCAAGAACCCCTTCAAGGTGTTTGATTTTTGCTTCAAGCATACCCTGTGCTTCTTTGGCTGCATCATATTCGGCGTTCTCCTTTAAATCACCTTTTTCCCTTGCTTCTGCAATGGCATTACTTGCTGCGGGCCTGTCAACACCTTTCATATGCTGCAGCTCATCCTTCAATCTTTCAAATGTTTCGGCTGTTACATAATTAGTTGTGTTCATAAAATTCAGTTTAAACAATAAAAAAAATACAACGCCTCAGATAGCCTAAGGCGTTGCATGTATTACAAAAGTAGTAAAAAATTTATATTCCCAGCTTTTCTATAATAACCGTACTCATTTTATAAAAAGCTTCTTTTGAATAGCCGGCAATATGTGGTGTTAATAATACATTTGGCTGTGCTGTAAGATAATCCATTTGTTCCTTTTCTACAGCCGAAAAGCTGCCTAAATCTTCATTTTCCAATACATCTAACGCTGCGCCTGCTACAATATTTTGTTTTAAAGCATCAATTAAAGCCTCAGTTTGCACTACCTGCCCCCGTGAAGTGTTGATGATATATGGCTTTTGCTGCAGTGATTTAAAAAAAGATTCATTTGCCATATGCCTTGTTTCGCCGGTAAGCGGCACATGAAAACTGATAACATCTGCATAACGGCAAACCTGATCAAGGTTAGCTTCTTTTATATGATCGTGCCCAAACCCGTATTTAACTTTATCGTTTGCCAATACAGTAACATCAAATGATGCAAGCAACCTGGCAAAACTGCTGCCTGTGTTTCCATACCCGATAATACCTACGGTTTTACCTGTCAACTCTGTTCCCCTGTTTGCTTCACGAATCCATTTGCCTTTTTTTATTTCATCATAACTGCTGCAAAAGTTGTTACATAAATTCAACAACATGCCCAAGGTATGCTCTGCAACTGCATTGCGGTTTCCTTCGGAGCTGCTTTCACATTTTATTCCTTTACTTTCGGCATACGGCACATCAATCAATTCCATACCACTGCCCATTCTGCCAATCCATTTCAGGTTAATTGCTTTATCTAAAATGGTTTTATCTATTTTAAGTCTTGTTGTTACTATTATTCCTTCGGCTTTATCAATGGGGTTTGATAATTCATCATAAGTTATCTCAGGAAGATACATAACAGTAAATCCCTTTTTTTGTAAAGTTTCAATTAATACTTCATGAACTTTAGCTGTAATGATCACTGTTTTTGTTGTACTCATTTTGATGCGATCATACTGATTTCTACATTAACATTTTTAGGTAATCCTTTTACAGCAACGGTTTCCCTGGCGGGATACTCCGAAGTAAAATAACCGCCGTAAACTTCATTTACATCGCCAAACAAAGCCATATCACTTAAAAAAATGGTTGTTTTAACCACATGGCTAAAATCCATTCCGGCTTCGGTAAGAATGGCGTTTAAATTTTTCATTACCTGGTTAGCTTCAGCTTTTATATCAGTATCAACCAGATCGGAAGTACCGGGTATTAATGCTATCTGGCCCGAAATAAACAGCATATTACCGCTCATTACTGCCTGGTTATATGGGCCTATAGGCGCAGGTGCATTTGCTGTGTTGATTATTTTTTTCATTTGCTTTAAGGTTTATTTACAGGGTGCATTTAAAATTGTCGCTTTTGTCATGCTTGATCCCGATAGCTATCGGGAGAAGCATCTCTCTCCGCAATGCTTAAGTTGCTTCGTACCTCAGCATGACATTCGTGCCTCAGCATGACAATGGAGTAGAAAAGTGCGAAAAACAAAAGCGACAATTTTAAATGTACCCTATTTACAGATTTACAAATATATCTTTTCTCAACCACCTATTTTTGTAAAAAAATATTATGCAGATAATTGTAGATGCGCTGGATTACCAATGGAACGAACTGACCGCTTTACGACCCAATATTAACTGGCAAAGGTTTGATGACACCGGTGATTTTAATGAATATAAAAATGCAGATGCTTTCTTCAGTTTAAAGGAGACTGTTACCTTACCGGATTTTTCTGCATTGAAAAAACCGGTATTTATAAATTCAGTGGTGCACACTTTAGCTGACCTCCATGCTCCCGAACATGTTTTACGCATTAACGGATGGCCTTCATTTTTAAGCCGGACAGTTTGGGAAATTGCCGGGCAGATGAACGAAAATATTGATTCAGTCTTTGAATTACTTAACATAAAGATCAATACCGTTAAAGATGAACCCGGTTTTATTACTGCAAGAATTATTGCCATGATCATTAATGAAGCATATTTTGCTGTGGAGGATGATGTTAGCACTAAAGATGAAATTGATATTGCCATGAGGTTGGGAACCAATTATCCGTTCGGCCCTTTTGAATGGGCTAAATTGATAGGTACAAACAATATTGTAGCATTACTTCAAAAATTAAATACAACCGATAACCGGTATCTGCCTTCAAAACTGTTGATAAAAGAAGTAACGGAAAATAATTCATGAGTCTCATTTTAAATATAGATACCGCATCGGAAAAAGCGCATGTAAGTTTTGCAAAAGATGGGTTGTTACTGGCATCGCTGAGCAGTGAATCGCAAAAAGAACACGCTGCATTTTTGCAAACTGCCATAGAGCAATTGTGTAAAAGCACATCAATACATTTATCAAAAATTGATGCTGTTGCAGTAACTGCAGGCCCCGGTTCATATACCGGGCTAAGGGTTGGCATGGCCAGTGCAAAAGGATTATGTTATGCACTTAAAAAACCATTAATTACTTTGAGTACTTTGGAAATATTAACCGTATCGGCCCTGGAACTATTTCCAAACATGGCAGACACCGTTTTATTTTGCCCAATGATAGATGCACGGCGAATGGAAATTTTTACTGCGGTTTATCAAAAAGATCTTACCGTTTGTCTGGCTCCATGTGCCATGATCTTAGATGAATATGCCTTTGAAAAAGAATTATTAAAAAACAAGATCCTGTTTTTTGGCAGCGGCTCAGGCAAATGGAAAGTTATCTGCAATAATACAAATGCGCTGTTTGAACAGGTAGAAATACTGCCACAAAGTATGTGCAGACACTCAAATCTACATTTTTTACAAAATAATTTTGCAGACACTGCTTACAGCGAGCCCTTCTATTTAAAAGAGTTTCAATCAGTTACCAAAAAATAAAATAATGAGCTTTAATTAACTGTTTTCGTTAACAAATTTTTGTAGTTGCATAAGTAATTATTGGTATATTTGCATTGTTCAAACATTGTTCAAGCATAATTAAATTTAATCCTCATGATGGTTGCGTCTCAAACACGTGAGCAGGATACATCAGGTTCTGCCAAAAATTCACCAAATTCTCCAATTAATGTAGATTATCATGCGCTTAAAAAAGCAGCATTGGTCTTACGGGCTTTAAATCACAAGCTGCGTCAGCAATTATTGAAATTAATTGAAGATGAAAAAAAGATCACCGTTACAGAAATTTATGTTCGTTTACGTTTGGAGCAATCTGTAGCTTCTCAACACCTGGCCATACTTCGTAAGGCAGGTATTGTAAATACAGAGCGTGATGGAAAATTTATTTTTTATACTGTTAATTACAAACGTATTGATGAGATAAGCCAGTTTGTAAAAGACCTGGTAGGTTAATATTTCTTCAAAAATTAATTTAAGCGTTTGGGCAAATTGCCTGAACGCTTTTTTATTTTAACTTTGCTAATAATTCATTTTTAATAGATTTGCATCATGTTAATTAAACAATTATATACCGGCTGCCTGAGTGAAGCTGCATATTATATAGAAAGCGAAGGAGAAGTTGCCATTATAGACCCGTTGAGGGATACCGATGAATACATTAAAATGGCTAAGGAAAACAATGCCGGTATCAAATATATTTTTGAAACTCATTTTCATGCCGATTTTGTAAGCGGCCATATTGATTTAAGCAAACAAACAGGTGCGCCCATTATATACGGCCCCGGTGCAAAAACCGATTACGAAATTTATAACAGTAAGGACGGTGAGATTTTTAAACTGGGAAAAATCAGCATTGAAGTAATGCATACTCCCGGGCATACTTTAGAAAGCAGTTGTTATTTATTGAGAGATGAAAATGAAAAGCCGCATGCTATTTTTACCGGCGACACTCTATTTGTAGGTGATGTGGGCCGCCCCGATTTAAGCAGCGGAAACATGAGCAGCGCAGAGCTTGCCGGTATTATGTACGAAACCATTCAACATAAAATTCTTCCGCTTGCCGATGATATTATTGTTTACCCGGCACATGGCGCAGGCAGCAGTTGTGGAAAAAACATGGGGCCCGAAACCTTCAGCACCATTGGTGAACAAAAGAAAACCAATTACGCTTTGCAACCTCAAAGCAAAGAAGAATTTGTAGCAGCAGTAACCGACGGCCTGGCAGTAGCACCTAAATATTTTGCCATCAATGCAAAAATAAATATGCAGGGTTACCAAAGCCTGGATAACATTAAACAAAAAGGGCTAACTCCATTATCAATTGTTGAATTTAAAAAATTACAGGAGGAAGATGTATTGGTATTAGATACAAGGCATGCCACTGTATTTACAAAAGGATTTATACCCGGCAGTATTTTTATTGGGCTTGAAGGACGTTTTGCCGAATGGGCAGGCAGTTTATTGTCTTTTGATAAACCTATGGTTTTGATAACCGAACCGGGTAAAGAAGAGGAATCTGTTATTCGCCTGTCGAGAGTTGGGTTTGATAAAATACAGGGCTATTTAAAAGGCGGATTTGATGCCTGGCAGGATGCCGAAGAAACGGTTGATTTGATCATTGATGTAGAAGCAGATGAATTGGCAATGGATATACCACACGATCCGAATTTGGTGGTGGTAGATGTTAGAAGAGAAACTGAATTTGCCGATGGGCATATTGTTGATGCTCAAAATCTGCCGCTGAATGAAATGAATGATGTACTAAATCTTTCGCATTTTGAAGATACCCAGAATTTATACATTCATTGCGCCGGCGGATACCGGAGTGTAATTGCTGCATCGCTTTTTAAGCGTGAGGGTACACATAATTTGAGAAATGTTTTGGGAGGATGGGGAAAAATTAAGGAACAAAAAGATATAAAAACACAGAAAGAAGCAAGTGTATTAAATTAATTTATTTAACCGGCTTTGTATCAATCCAGTTTTCATTATACTCTTCTTTATATTCCCATTTCCAACGGCGGTGTGTCCATAAATAATTATGCGGCTCTTCTCTTATTATCTTTTCTAAAAAATCACGGAATGCTCCGGTTATTTCTCCCGGAGAAGTAGTAGCAGCATTTTCGGTACATAGCGTACATTCCAAAACATAATGCCCCCTTTTAATTATTCTGGACCGTACAAAAACGATGGCCGTATTATTTTTAATACCGCCGGCTTCAGGGCCCGTAATAAAAGGTGCAGGTTTATCGAAATAGTTTTGCCAATAAGCTGCAACAGGGTTGCCAGGATTTTGATCAGCTGCTAAAAAAAATGCAAATCTTTTTTTAAATATGGCTTCCCTTTTTTCTCTAAACTCAGTTGCTTTAATAAAGTGGGTGCCATATTTTTCCCTGATCTTTAAAAACAACTTTTCCATGGCTTTATTTTTTATCGGCATATATATGGCATAGGTTGGTATTGCTTTGATTGTTTTCGACATAAACAAACTTCCAAACTCCCAGTTAAACTGGTGGCCGGTATGTAACTGTATATTTTTACCTTTTTTTGCCAGTTCTTCAATCAGGGAAAAATCCCCCTTGCATCTTTTATCAAAAGTTTTATCACTCATCGAAATCAATTTTATTATCTCCACAAAAGTATCTGTGAGGTTATGGTAAAACTGTTTTGAAATTTTTTTAAGTTCCTTATCCGATTTATCAGGAAATGCAATTTTAAGATTTGCAATCACTATGGCTCTTCTGTAGCCAAATACGTAGTACAGGAAAAAATAAATGCCATCACTGATAAAATAAAGTACCGGGAAAGGCAACAGGGAAATAAGGTATAAAAATCCGTAAATGATAAAATACATGATACTGAATTTATTAATTGGGTATTGCAGTGCAAAGGTATGCCGTATAAGAGTCCCGAAAAAATCGGGATGTGCCATGCGGCGCAACGATAATGAAAAGATTTACGGGAGCCGGGTAAATAAAATTATAAAACAATATTTTGTATCATTTCCAGTTTACCGGGATAATCTGTATTATAATGCAACCCCCTGCTTTCGTGCCTGAATTCGGCACTTTTTACAATCAGGTATGCAACGGTTATCATGTTCCTCAGTTCACAAAGCGGCGGAGAAACAATTGTTTTTTGATATAATGCTTCTGTTTCGGCATACAACAGGTCAAGCCTTTTCATGGCCCGGTGCAATCTTTCATTATTGCGTACTATACCAACATAATCGCTCATCAGTAACTTTAATTCTTTTAAGCTTTGTGTAATGAGGATCATTTCCCTGGGTACGTTTGTACCATCTGCTTTCCAATCAGGAATAGATTCCTCATCCCCAAACGGAGAAGCTACCTGTAAGGTACTTTTTGCGATTGAATCTTTAAAAGCCCGGTGTGCAAACACCATCGCTTCTAAAAGCGAATTGCTGGCAAGGCGGTTGGCGCCGTGTAAACCGGTGCTGGCACATTCTCCGGCGGCATATAAATTTTTTATCGAGGTTCTGGCATGTTCATCAGTTTTAATTCCGCCGCAACTGTAATGTGCTGCGGGTGTAACAGGTATCATGCTTTTAGTAATGTCTATTCCTATACTCAAACATTTTTCGTAAATGTTGGGAAAATGCTCAACAAATTTTTCCTTGCTGAAATGCCGGCAGTCAAGAAAAACATGTTCGGTACCTGCAATTTTCATTTCGTTATCAATGGCTCTGGCAACAATATCACGTGGTGCCAGGTCTTTTCTTTCATCATAACGTTCCATAAATGCTTCGCCGGCATGATTACGCAAAATACCGCCATCGCCACGCACTGCTTCGGTGATTAAAAAATTGTGGCCCCGTATTCCTGTTTCGTACAACGCTGTTGGATGAAACTGTATGAATTCCATATTTTCAATCCGGCCCTTTGCCCGGTAAACCATAGCAACACCATCACCTGTTGCAATAGCAGGATTGGTTGTAGAACGATATACCTGTCCATTACCTCCTGCTGCCAGCATGGTAATTTGAGAAAGTATTTTTTCAATTTTGTTTGTACCCAGGTTTAAAACATAAACACCATAACATTCAATATCGGGTGTTGCCTTCGTAATTAAATAACCAAGATGATGTTGTGTTATAATATCCAGAACAAAACAGTGGTTCAATAACTGAACATTGGGTTTTTGACTGATGGCTTGCAGTAAAGCCCTTTCCATTTCATTACCGGTAACATCTTTGTGATGCAAAATCCTTGATTCACTGTGCCCGCCTTCTTTACCCAGTTTATAATCACCATCATTGCCCTTATCAAATTTTGCTCCCCAATCAATTATCTCTTCAATACGCTCCACACCTTCTTTCACTACAATTTCCACAATATGCCTGTTGCATAATCCATCACCGGCAATTAATGTATCCTCAATATGTTTGGCAAAACTGTCTTTATTAAAATCCATTACGCCTGCAATGCCGCCCTGGGCATATTTTGTATTGGTTTCGTCGCTTAGTGTTTTGGTAAGTATAGTGATGGTTTTATCGGGGCATGCTTCTGCAACTTTTAACGCATAAGTTAAACCTGCTATTCCGCTTCCAATCACAAGAAAATCAGTTTGCATATTGTTTGATAAATGGTTAGTTTAGTAAAATTAATTTTTAAACCTGTAATTAAATCAATTAAAAAAGATAAAATGAAAAAACTATTTGCAGTATTTATTCTTGTACATATCTCTTTTATTGTTCTGGCTCAAACTACATTTAATCCGCCTGCTACACCGACCAATCCCTTTACTGACACACTGCATGGTATGTATCTTACCGATAATTACAGATGGCTTGAAGATAAAGAAAACGAACAGGTAAAAACATGGACCAGGGCTCAGCATGATTATACCGTAAAGTATATGAACGAAACACAAAGGACCATAAAAGGTTTACGGGAAGAAATAGCCGCCATTGTTGACCTGGATTATGAAGGCCCGGTAAGTACAGTTGGAAAACGTAAGTTTCAAACCATAAAAAGAAAAGGCGATAAACAAAATAAAGTTTATACCATACTGGAGAATGGAGAAAAGAAATTGATCTTTGATCCTGTTGCGTATGATACTTCGGGTAAAACTGCTATATCGAATTCCAGTTATTCGTATGATGGTAATATTTGTGTTTATGGTATTCAGAAAAGCGGATCGGAGATAAACAACCTTTATTTTATTGATACCAGGACCGGCAAGGAATTATACCCGCCACTTGAAGGAGTATGGAGTTTTCAATGGACAAAAGATCAGCAACATGGTTATATCACTTTACGCAATAAAGAGTTAATTGATAAACAACAACCATTACCAACCTACCTGCATAAAATTAGCGGTGACAAGATAATGGATATTTTTTTAGGCGCTCCCCAGGATGCAAAAAACAGTTTTTTTATTTATGATAATCGGTACAGCGATGTTACTTTTTTTGGTGAAAGCGATTTTTACAGCAATACGCTCCGCATAAAAAAAACCGGCACCATGGATACCGGAAAAATAATTTTCAGCAGCAAAAAACACAGGGCTTATCCGGAGGCTATTGGCGATAAAATGTATATCCTCACCAATGATAATGCACCCAACTTTAAATTATTAATTGGCGATACAAAAAAACCCGACAGTAAAAACTGGAAAGTACTGATACCGGAAAGCACTACTGTAATGGAAGATTACAGTGTTACAAAACACAATATTATTGTTCAGGATAAAAAAGATATTGTAAGCAGGTTACGCATTTTTGATTTTAATGGCAAGTATATAAAAGATGTGCCCATGCCCGAACCCGGCAATATCAGCAGTTTTAGTTACGACAGGGAAGAAGACCTGGTTTACCTGACCATCACATCATTTGTTACACCTGCAAAAACTTTTGTTGCAAGCGCTGCAGATTTTAAATGGAAATTATATTTTTATCGTGAATTACCTGTTGATACAAAGAATATAACCGGCAGCATTAAATTTTTCACATCGAAAGACGGTACAAAAGTGCCCATAAAAGTTATACACCGCAAAGATGTGAAACTTGATGGCAATAACCCAACCATTCTTACCGGTTATGGTGGATTTAATGCCGGCATAGGTATTGGCTTTGTGGGCAGTTATGCATCTTTTATAAACCGTGGTGGCGTTTTGCTGGAGCCGGGCATCAGGGGCGGTGATGAATATGGCGAAAAATGGCACGAAGGAGGAATGCTGGAAAATAAACAGAATTGTTTTGATGATTTTATTGCTGCTGCAGAGTGGGCCATTAAAGAAAAATATACAAACAAAAATAAACTGGCCATATCAGGCGGAAGTAATGGCGGTTTGCTGATGGGTGCTATGGTAACACAAAGGCCCGATCTGTTTAAAGCAGTTATCTGTGCTGTTCCACTATTGGATATGGTTCGATATCATAAATTTTTAATTGCCCGTTACTGGATACCGGAATATGGCAGTGCAGATAAAGCCGAAGATTTTTCGTGGCTGCTTAAATACTCGCCGTATCAAAATATAAAATTGGGAGTAAGCGTACCCAATATGCTGGTTACCGCCGGGGCTTACGACAGCAGGGTTGATCCTTTACATGCAAAGAAATTTGTGGCTGCTTTGCAAAATAATGTTGGACAAAAAAATCCGGTTATGCTTTGGATTGATTTTAACAGCGGGCATGGCACAGGCCAGCAAACACAACAAATTATTGATAACCGTACCATGCAGATGAGTTATTTGATGAATCAGTTGGGGATGCAGTAAGAGCCTCGCCCCCCATCCCCCTCTCCCGAAGAGAGGGGGCGGTGCATTAAACAAATCCCCGTCCGACCGTGTCATCCGGGCGGGCAAACATTTTATCTTCCACATCAACCATAATTCTTTCTTCAGCAATAATAATAGAGCACTACTTTTTTGTACACTTCTATCTTCGCACCAATCCTCGCTTTATCTTACAGTTCCCTCTCCTTTGGAGAGGCCCGCCCGTGCCGGTACGGACGGGGGTTGGGGTGAGGCTTTAGGAGATTGGGGCTTCCAGCCAGGCATCACTTTCTTTTAACAGATTGATCAACTCATCAACCGCTACTTCGCTGGCTACATTTCTTTTTACCACTTCCTTGCCACGATATAAGGTAATTTTTCCGGGGCCGCTGCCCACATAACCAAAATCGGCATCGGCCATTTCGCCGGGGCCGTTTACTATACAACCCATTATGGCGATCTTTACTCCTTTTAAATGATTGGTAACCGCACGGATCTTTGCAGTGGTTTCCTGCAAATCAAATAATGTACGGCCACAACTGGGGCAGCTGATGTATTCTGTTTTTGAAATTCTTGTACGGGTTGCCTGTAAAACACCAAATGCAATAGAGTTAAGTAATTTGGTTTGAGGTGGAATGTTTGTATTACCATAATGATGGCCAAAGCAAACACCATCACAAAATCCGTCAAGCAATAAACCACCTGCTTCAACTGAATAGTGGATGAGACTTTCATCGGTTGTTGCATGTGAGCTATCACAAATAATGATGGCAGGGTTCTTTATTCCTTTATTCATCAGGTTAACAAACATGCTGCGTATATTTTGCATTGCATTTTTGTTGACAGAACTGAAACATATCACAGCGGTTTTATCTTCCTTAAGTTTAGCAAATAACTTTTCTGCTGCAGGTAAATCATATTCATCCCACCCATAATCTACCATCACAAAATTCAGGTGCGTTGATTTTTCAATGCTTTCATCCAGGTATTGAGGAGCATCTAAAAGCAAAACATATTTTTCTTTGTCAGGTGCTGCTGACCAGGCATCGTGATAAAGAATAACTTTTAATGTTCCCGGCAGATCAAAATCCAAAGCCTGGTTGCAGAAAATATAATCTGCCGCAGCATCGCCAATATTCCATTTATCGGTTCCGGCATCATAAGTATAGCCTATGTTTTGTAAGTCTGCAGGTGTTATTTTTTCAAACTTGCTGAAATCTGCTATAACCACCGGCACATGCTTTCCACCGATATTAGTTACTTCAAAAGTTGCTCTTCTGTTATACTCAAACGGAGAAAGCCCCCCCAACCCCCCAAGGGGGGAATTTGGAGTATTATTTTTTTTAACCTCTTCACTTTTTTGTTCAGGAATATAAATAGGTGTTGCATTCTCAGGCTCCAAAAACTCCCCCCTTGGGGGGTTGGGGGGGCTGTATCTTTTTACTATATCATTACAAACAGGAATTTCCAATTCGGGATCTTCAGTTAAAGAAACACGTATTGTATCACCAATACCATCTTCAAGCAATGTTCCAATTCCAATCGCAGATTTTATTCTGCCATCTTCGCCATCACCAGCTTCAGTTACACCAAGGTGCAAAGGATAAGCTTCGCCAAATTCTTCCATCATGTGATTTACAAGCAACCGGTAAGCCTGCACCATCACCTGCGGGTTACTGCTCTTCATACTCAGCACAATATTGTGGAAATCTTCTGCTCTTGCAATTCGCAAAAACTCCATGGCACTTTCAACCATCCCCATCGCTGTATCGCCATAGCGACTCATGATCCTGTCACTCAAACTTCCATGATTTGTTCCGATACGCATGGCTGTGCCGTACTCTTTGCAAATTTTTACCAATGGTGTAAAACGATCTCTTATCCTTTCAATCTCTTCGGCGTATTCTGCATCGGTGTATTCAATCTGTTCAAATTTTTTCTTGTCAACATAATTGCCCGGGTTAACCCTTACTTTCTCTACAATCCTTGCTGCAATCTCAGCAGCGTTGGGTGTAAAGTGAATATCAGCAACCAGCGGAGTATCGTATCCTCTTTTCCTTAACTCATCTTTTATGTTTTGTAAATTTTCGGCTTCGTTTTTTGAAGGAGCTGTAATTCGTACCAATTCTGCTCCGGCTTCAATGCAACGAATTGACTGCTCAACCGTAGCCATAGTATCCATGGTATCGGTGGTGGTCATGGTTTGTACACGAATGGGGTGATTGTTACCCAATAAAAGATTTCCGATTTTAACCTCTCTGGTTTTGAGACGTTTGTATGATGTGAGGGACTCGGTGTATAAATACATGATGCAAAAATAGTAATATTCCCGTTCATGTTCAGACGTGGGCGTCAGACCATGTTACCAATCCTTTTCGGGTTTGGCAGATGTAGCAGTATTAACTTTTCGTAACTTATCCTGCAGGTTTTTTTCCTGTTGAAGTAAAGCCTTTAATTTTTCTTCTGCATCCTGTTTGGTTAATTTGGATGGCTGAAGTTTGGGCTGTTCATTTTTCTCGTCTTCTTTAGGTTTGTCTTTTTCTTTTTTCTTCTTATCGTCTTTGGGTTTTTTATCTTCTTTTTTGTCTTTCTCTTCCTTTTTTTGCTGCTCCTTTTGTTGCAGTAAAGCTTTTTGAAGATTCTGCCGGGCATCTTCATCCTTTGGATCTAACTTCAATGCATTTTTATAAGCTTCAATACATTCCGGTAGCTTTTTGTTATTCTGCAACACTACACCTTTGTTGTAATAAGCTTTTGATTTATCTGCATTGGATGTAGCATTTGACAATGCATTTTCATAAGCCTGAACTGCTTCATCAGCCTTTTTATTTTTATACAGGGCATTACCTAAATTATATTGTGCTGTAGGGTTTGCAGGATTTTTTGTTGTTGCCTGCTGATAGTTTGTTATCGCATTATCATACTCCTTTTTTTCGTAAGCTTCGTTTCCTTTTTTAATTAACCCTTTTTCATTTTGTGCAGATGTGGAAACTGGCAATATGCAAAGGGCAATAGGCAACAGGCAAAAGGCAATAAGCAATGTTGCAGGCATTTTCCTGCTCCTTTTGCCATCCCGATTGCTATCGGGAGCCAACTGCCAACCCGCAGGATGCTGTGCACTGCCAACTGTCTTTCGTTCTGAAATAAATAATTCAATAACGAGTAATCCCAATGCAAGTAACAAAAAATAAGGAAAGTAGTTTTTATAATTCACCAGCGAATCTTCGGTAATAATTCGCTGATCCATACTGTTTAACTGTGCATCCAGGCTGGTTACCAAATCATCGGTATTGGTAAAAAGCTGGTAAGTTCCGTTCCCTTTTTCAGCAATTTTTATTAGTTCCTCTTCATTCAGTTTTGTGATAACTGTATTACCATTAACATCCTGTTTTGGCTGGTTGGTCAGTTCATCAATAATGGTTGAACCCTGCGGAGAACCGATACCAACTGTATTAATTACAATACCCTCATCGGCCAATTGGCCGGCAATTTTTACAGCTCCTTCATCATGGTCTTCTCCATCACTTACTAAAATTATTGCTTTGTATTTTTTTTCTTTGTTGTTAAAAGAACGCTGGCACATTTTTAAGGCCTCGGAAATTACAGTACCCTGTGTGGGTACAATATCGGTTGAGGCCGATGAAAGATACATTTTTGCTGCTCCATGGTCTCCGGTTAAAGGCATTTGCAAATAGGCCTTTCCGGCAAAAACCACTATGCCAACCCGGTCGTTGTTGAGTTTATCAATTAGTTTACCAAGTGCCTGTTTTGCACGCTCTAACCGGTTGGGTTTTACATCCTGTGCCAGCATGCTTTTGCTTACATCAATGGCAATCATAACATCAATACCGTTTCGGTTTACCTGTTCAACCCCCTTTGGAGAACGCAGGTTTACCAAAGCAAAAACTCCGAAAATAAAAGCTGCCAATACAAACACAAATTTTAAAGCAAACCGTTGCGGTGAATAATTTTTAATTATCTCCTTTACCAGATTTGCATCACCAATTTTTTTGATGGTTCTTTTCTTCCAGCTCAACACAAAAAAATACAGAATCAGCAGCAATGGGATTGCCGCTAAAACAATAAAATATTCTATGTGCTGAAAACGTAACATAATGTAACCTGCAAATTAGCAAAACTGCCAATAAGCATAATGTTAAAAAAATAAATTGAAAATGAATTAATATCTACAGAAATTAAACCTTATTTCTTCCCTTCAAAAAATCCGTATTGCTTCAAAATTGCTTTGGTTATGTTCATCCTTACGGTTTTGATATCAGTATTTTTATCCGGTGCTTTTACAAAAGTTACAAAAAAGTAAACGTGTTTATTTTCTTCAATCCAGCCAACAACCCAGCCAATGGCATTTCCCCGTCCCACCGAGCCATCCGGGCGGGCATCTTCATCAAAGCCCCAGCCGGTTTTATAGCACAACTGGTAAGCTGTATTATTTTCCTGGATCATTGCATCCCTCACCATTTGCTGTACACTTTTACGAAAAGGAAGCTGATCAAAATATAATCTTTTAACCAGTCCCAGTTGTTCATCCGGAGATATTTTCAAAGTATTGTTCAGCCAGAAAGAATCAACAGGGCCGCTGATGTTTTTATTGCCATAACCAATACTGTCAATCCATTGCTGCATGGTATCTTTTCCAATACGCCTGGCCACTTCCTGGTAAAAAGGTACACTGCTTGCTTTAAAGGCTTCTGTCATATTCATATCTTTATTCCAGTCATTATTCCATCTTTTTTCTCCATCCCATTTAATAATCATCTTTTCATCTGTAATTATACCAGTTTGCAAACCAACCAATGAGTTAAAAATTTTAAATGTTGATGCCGGTGAAAAACGCATGGTATCATACTTCATATTGTAAACCGTTACTTCACCATCTGCATTATTAAGCATGGTAAAGCAGCCATCAACCTTGTTTTCGTCGAAATATTTTTTAAGGCTTTCGTCGTTATTGGCCTTGTTTACCGAGCAGGAGGCAATTAGCAATAGGCAACAGGCAATTGGAAAAAGGCAATGCCCGCCCCGCTGAAACGCCGTTCGGACGGGGGCAATGGGCAATGCCCGCCCGGCTGAAACGCCGTTCGGACGGGGGCAATTGGCAATGAACAGCGTGTTGCGAATGTGTAAAATACTTTTACAGTTAGATTTCATTTTTGAAATTTTAAAATTATTTTTTATTAAGATGTTCGGCGGTTACAGCAAGGGTATTGTAGAATTTTTTTCCAAACTTCCTGGTCAGGGCTTCTTTTAAAAATACATACACCGGCACTTTTAATTTTTTACCAAGTGAGCAGGCGGCTTTGCAACTGTCTTCCCTTGGTTCGTAATTCACATATACATCATGGCTTCGTTTGCTGTTTTTAACAATAACCGGAAACAGGTGGCAACTGATGGGTTTTTTCCACTTTATCTTTCCATCCATATATGCCTGCTCAATGCCGCATTTTATAATTCCGTCCTTATCCTCTATTCCATAAACACAAACTTTACTTTCGATAGTTGGCGTAACCCAGCCATACTCCCTGTCGTACACATATCTGCCCTGTCGCTCCAGTTCTTTTTTACTTATATCATTCAAATAGGGCAGCACGTCTTCATACACTTCATTTATTTTGTCCAGTTCATCATTTTCAAGCGGAGCACCGGCATCGCCATCCACGCAGCAGGCGCCTTTGCATTTACTGAGGTCGCAAACAAACTGCTCTTTAACCACCGCATCACTTACCAGTATATTACCTATTGCAATCATGGGCGCAAAGTTAACAATTTAGGAAGTAGATGAAATGGAATGTTTGTTACAGAGGTGTCACCTTTTCAATAAGTGGCAAAGTAAGTTTGTTGGCGGGGTTGTCCTGGTATAAATTGCATACCGATTTTATGCAAAAATCATACTGCCTTTGAAGCTATTAACATTGTGTGTATATTTATAGAGCGGCGGTGGGTTTTTTCACAAACTGTCGTTGGTGGCAATATTTCCTGACAGTATCTATTTGACACAAAAAAGTTAGACAAAATAGTATGACAATAACCTGCAAAAATTGTAATCAAACTTTCAAAGGGAATTTCTGTGGCAATTGTGGACAGAAAGCTGATACTCACGAAATTAACCTACAATATTTTTGGCACGAAATTCAGCACTTGCTTTTACATATTGATAAAGGAATTCTTTACACTACTAAACAATTATTTTTTAGACCAGGTAATACAATTAGAGAATACATCAATGGAAAGCGAGTTAAACATTTTAAACCAATAGCTTTTGCTTTTATTTTATCTACTATTTATGCTTTGGCTTCACATTATTCAAACGTGACAACCCTTTTTGATGAAATTTCAGGAGAAATGAATGGAAGTGATAAAGATAACAACCATTATAAAGTTGACTTTTTTAATTTATCTTTAAGTTGGTTAAAAATTCATTATGCTTACGGAGCATTACTACTGATTCCTATTTTTTCTCTTGCCTCATATTTGGCGTTTTATAAAAGTGGTTATAATTATTTTAAACACTTGATTTTAAATACTTTTATTACAGGACAACGAACAATCGTTTATATAATTTTTATTCCCATTATCGCTTTACTCAAAGATAAAGATACCATAGACAATTTTCAAGATGCAAAAGTAGTCAGCGGAATAATTTTGACAGTTTGGACTTTCATACAATTTTTTAATAACAATTCTAAACTAAAATCGTTTTTGTTAACCTTGCTGACATATTTCATTTTAGTGATACTATTTTTTTTAATTGTAATAATAATTGGCATAATATCACGCGTTGTTACTCACGAATAATACTGCCACCAGTCGAGTAAGCAAGGGGAATTTCACCCCCTGCTCCTCACAGAACCGTATCCCGAAAAAAATCGGGACAGGCTGTGAACCTCTCGATTCATAC
>JANOVD010000358.1:0-2883 GCA_031417255.1 Chitinophagaceae bacterium | reverse complement strand
ATTTATAGCAAATTTGGACTAATTCCAACGTTATTTATACGCCCTATCATGATCCGTCACCAGCGTTTGACACCGCATGAAACCCGCCTCACGCACGACCACAGCACGGTACTGCAATGAAACGCGAACGGTGTATCTGCCAGACTGGCTTTTTATCTCTTCCCAATTTAGCCCATGGTCAGTAAATAGTTGATCCCACGTCATTTTTGACAATTTTGCGAAGGTTTTGAACATAGCATACACACCGCAATATTTTTCTTTTGAAAGGTTTACTGCTTTTATCATCTTGCTTTTATCTTCTTCGGCAAGTTTTATTTTGTAGGTGAGTTTTACATGGTTGTAAATTTGGGGATGTTCGGCAGTAAGTGCTGCATGCACCCCGATACTGAAATCGCCGAACTCCACTTTCATTTTGTTTAATATAGAAACAATATCAATGCCTGTGCAGCCCGCCAGTGAGGCCAGCATCAGGCGTTTGGGGCTGGGGCCGCTGTCTTTGCCGCCATCATTAGCTGTGGTATCCATCAATACATCGTGCCCGTTAATGTTTGCAGTAAAAGACATGTTCTTATTAAAGACTGTTGAAACTGAATGTGTTGTCATAATTAAATTTTAATAAGATAATTGAAGAATTTAGATTTATATGTCTGCAGCGAAGGTAGATTTATTAACAGTTTCACATTAATTGTGGGTAGATTTCAATATAAAATCAAAATTTCTTCCGCTTCAAACATTGATTATTAATATTTAACCTTACCTTTGCCGTCCAAAAATAAGCACTATGGCTAGAGTATGTCAGGTTACAGGAAAGAAGCCGATATCCGGAAATAAGGTTTCTCACTCAAATATTAAGACAAAACGCAGGTTTTTACCAAATTTGCAGACCAAACGTTATTTCCTTGCAGAAGAAGATAAGTGGGTTACCCTTAAAGTATCTACTGAAGCAATCAGAACCATCAATAAGAACGGTTTATTTGCCGTTGTAAAGAAGTTACGTGCTGCAGGTGAAAAAATTTAAGGCCCCTCCTAACCTCCCCGGAGGGGAGGAATTATCGGACTAATAACAATATAAACAAAACAAAAATGGCAAAGAAAGGTAACAGGGTACAGGTTATACTGGAGTGTACCGAGCACAAAACAAGCGGGATGGCCGGCACCAGCCGCTACATTACCACTAAAAACAAAAAGAACACACCTGAGCGTTTAGAGTTGAAAAAACTTAACCCTATTTTAAAGAAGGTAACTGTTCATAAAGAAATCAAATAATCAATTAGCTTATTTGCTAATTAGCTTATTTGCTAATTGGTGAAATGCATTAGCAAATTAGCATATTATCACATTATCAAATTAAACAACAATGGCAAAAGCAGCTAAAACCGCGATAAAAACCAAAGACCAGAAAGCAGCAGCAGATGCTAAAAACTGGACAAAAGTAATACGTACAATGCGTAGCCCTAAAACAGGTGCATATACATTTAAGGAAGCTATCGTACACAAAGACAAGATCAAAGATTACTTAGCCAGCTAAGTTTTCAGGTATTAATAAAATTATTTTGTAAAGCTTCCCGATGTTTCGGGAGGCTTTGTTTATTTTAGGATAATGCAAAGAAACAACAATCAACAATCATGGGTTTATTCGATAATATTTTTGGAAAAAAGCAGCAGCAGGAAAGCCTGAATCATGGATTGGAAAAAACCCGGGAAGGATTCTTCAGTAAAATAACAAAAGCCATTGCCGGTAAAAGCACTGTTGATGAAGAAGTTTTGGATGACCTGGAAAATGCACTCGTTAGCGCCGATGTGGGAGTTGAAACAACCGTAAAAATTATTGAGCAGATAGAAAAGCGTGTTGCTAAAGATAAATACCTCAACACATCTGAACTCAATAATATTCTTAAAGAAGAAATACAAAATATGCTGGTTGCTGCTCCGCAGGACAGCAGTTATGTAAACTATGAATTACCTACAGGACATAAACCCCATATCATTTTAGTAGTTGGTGTAAATGGCGTTGGTAAAACAACAACCATTGGTAAACTGGCACATAATTTTAAACTGGCAGGTAAATCAGTTTTATTGGGTGCTGCCGATACTTTCAGGGCTGCAGCTGTTGATCAGTTAACTATCTGGAGTGAGCGTGCCGGGGTTCCCATTGTTAAAAAAGAAATGGGTAGCGACCCTGCAGCAGTAGCATTTGATACCGTAAACAGCGGCGTTGCAAAAAATGTGGATGTTATTATTATTGATACAGCCGGCCGTTTGCACAACAAAGCTTATTTAATGGATGAGCTTACCAAAATTAAAAGAGTTATTCAAAAAGTTTTGCCCGATGCTCCGCATGAAGTGATGCTGGTATTGGATGGAAGCACAGGCCAAAATGCTTTGGAACAGGCCAAACATTTTACAGCAGCAACCGACGTAACTGCATTAACCATTACAAAATTAGACGGCACTGCCAAAGGTGGTGTGGTGCTTGCTATTGCCAACCAGTTTAAAATACCGGTTAAGTTTATTGGTGTTGGCGAAAAGGCCGAAGACCTGCTGGTTTTTGATAAACAGGATTTTGTTGACAGTTTGTTCAGCCACGAATTACACTAATTAACACGAATTAATCCGTGCAAATCTGTGCAAGAAAAAATGAACGAAGTTCTATTTTAATTTTTGCTCATAAAAAAAGCCCCTGTAGAAACAGGGGCCGGTTACCAAAACTAACTGCTTATGAGAAAATTTTTATTGTTTAATTTTTACAATACAAATATCCAGTGATTTACTGAACCCTGCTTTTAAGAAAATACAAATTGCAGTTAAAGTGGCTTTAAAACTATTTAGCTATGAATCATCTGTTTACAAAGCCTTGAAAAAAAAAAGCCGCCCTGTTTACAC
>JANOVD010000357.1:0-3009 GCA_031417255.1 Chitinophagaceae bacterium | reverse complement strand
TTACGTTCTTAACCTGTACAACAACGATGGCCGTTTGGTTTATACAGAGCAATTGCAGCACGATGGCAGCCAGGCAACCAAAACCATCAACCTGAAAGTTGATATTGCCCAGGGAGCTTACCAGTTGCAACTGATGGGTGGCAACGGATTTAAGACAAGTAAAATACTAATTAAGAACTAATATCGTTACGTTTCGGGTTTTTGTATTTTTTATTTTAGATTTGTATTTTATTTGGAATTTGTGATTTGCTATTTGGAATTTTTATTTGTGATTGCCTCATAGGGGATAGTCAATAAAACTAAAGTAATTAAAAACAAAAAAAAATCAGGCACATGAAAAATAGAATTATATACGGGTTGATGGTCATGATCTGTTGCATCGGCTTACCATTGATAACCTTTGCACAGGGCCCGCCCGACCCGGAGGACACACCCATTGATGGCGGCCTCACTGTATTACTGGCAGCCGGTGTGGCCTATGGTGCTAAAAAGTACCGTGATCATAAGAAGAAGCAGGAAGATGAGGGGCAGGATTTGAAGTAGGGGGAATAAGAAACAAGGAATAAGAAACAAGGAACAAGGAATGATGATTGGAGTTAATACTTCGAAATTCAGCATTCCTTGTTCCTTGTTCGTTATTATATGGTGTCTCTCTTTTCCCGTCTTCATCATTTTGGAGTCTCAGCAAAATAAAGGCTCTGAGAATTGCATAAACGACCTAAAATATGTTTTTGATTTTTAAATATCTCATTCTAAACGGCTTCGTACTAATTTGGGTGTCCTATTGATGAAGTCGGGAGCAGACCGATTTAAAATAATGCAAAACCGGTAAAGCGGTATTACGCACAGAGTGTGCCGCCCGCTGATTATAAAATGAGTGCAAAAGGAATAGCTGAAGGGTTTCCTTTTGTTTTGGGGTACTTTTATTAAAGCAGCCAGGTTTTTCAGAGAAACAATATAGCCGGCCGCCATTTTAGAGTACCAGGGCAGCAACATTTTTTTCAACTATTATCTTTGCCGTGTACCATTATTAGTTAACTTTGTGCAAAACGAAATGGAACGGGTCAGGCATATTATATACTTTAAACAATATTTTCTTAACTTTTTTAACCAACAGTCTGAAAAAGTTAAGGAGAAAATAGACCACGTTTTATTTGTTGTTACAGTTGCAGCGAGAATTCCGCAGCATTTTTTTCAGCATATAGAAGGAACGAACGGGCTTTATGAAATCCAAATAGAATATCAAAGTAACATCTATCGCATTTTTTGTTGTTTTGACCAGGGGCAGGTAGTTGTATTATTTAATGGGTTTCAAAAAAAATCACAAAAGACACCACCAGGTGAACTTGACAAAGCAATAAAAATAATGAATGAATATTTTGACGAAAAAATAAAGCAAAAAAATAATGAAAACAAAAAATATAAAAAGTAAAACCATAACCACTTTTGATGAACATCTTGAAAGTCGTTATGGACAAATAGGAACCGCTAAACGCACTAACTTTGAAATAAAAGCCAAAGCTTTTGCAATTGGAGAAGTTATAAAAGAAGAAAGGCGGCTTGCTTCAATGACACAGGAACAACTGGCTGAAAAGACCGGAACTAAAAAAAGTTTTATTTCCAGAATTGAGAACGGCCATAGTGACATTCAACTCTCAACGCTCTACAAACTTTTAGAGTATGGACTTGGGCGTAAAATTTCTCTTACAATTCAATAAGGGAAGCAAGAATAATGGCTTTTGTCTCAGCGGGGTTTTCGTAAATGTACACATTGTTTTGAGATAACTTTTCTGCGAAACCCCGATGTTTGCAGGTTGTGTCTCAGCGGGGTTTTCGCCAACAGTAACCTTGTTTTGAAAAAAATCTTTCTGCGAAACCCCGATGTTTGCAGATTCCTTGCAGGTTCCTGCATAATAATTCTCTAAAATCGTTAACTTTAAAGTATGTCAGTTAAATATAAACACTCCAATGTTTATTCAATGTACTTCTGTACGTTCACGTGGTTTAACTGGCTCCCGTTAATAGAAATCACAAAAAGCTATGATCTTGTTTACAATTGCCCGTCCGAACGGAGTCATCCGGGCGGGGTTTAATATTTTAAAAGAAGAAAAAACTGATACAGTTGCTGAGTAGAGACTCGCCTGTGAAGGAGGACAAAACAGGTTATTTTTCAGGACAATAAAACTTCAGCCGGAATACTAAGTTCCTGATGAAACAGCTTAGCCAGTTCTAAAGTCAGTGGCTTACGTTTATTTAAAAGCGCAGAAACATATCCTTTGCTTCCTACCTTTCCAACCCAGTCTTTATTCTTTAAGCCCATATCCTGCATTTTTAATTTAATGGCATCAATGGGATTTGGTAAAGCAACAGGATAGTTGGCATCTTCATATTGCTTTACCAATAATAATGCTACCTGAATTTTTTCTCCATCAGGGCTGTTGGCTTTTACATGACTGTCAAATTTTTTATCAATCCAGTCAAGGTAAGCCTGGTATTGTTTTCGGTTTTTTATTATTTTAAGTTCCATAATTATTTATTTTTGTTTTGAACAATGGTTACATCAATTTTATCGTATGCAGCATGTGTACCAAACCACTTTACCTGATTTGCTTTAAAATCAAACACAATCCTTACCACCAACCGGTATTTGTTGCCCATTATATTAAAAATCACCCGGTCATCTGCCACTAAACTTGCATTGCCATACACCTGCTTTAATTCATTAAAATTTTTAAAATCACAATTTACCAGTTCATGATACCATTCCTGTAAAGCAGTTGAAGCCTGAGGGTATTTTTTACAATACTCCAGTAATGTTTTTCTGGTTATAATATTAAACATATGTAAAACTAAGTAAAAGTTTGCTAATGGAAAACCTTTTTTTGTGTCTCAGCGGGGTTTTCGCCAACAGTAACCTTGTTTTGAAAAAAATCTTTCTGCGAAACCCCGATGTTTGCAGGTTGTGTCTCAGCGGGGTTTTCGCCAACAGTAACCTTGTTTTGAAAAAAA
>JANOVD010000356.1:0-10390 GCA_031417255.1 Chitinophagaceae bacterium | reverse complement strand
ATTCTTTTTATTCAGCCTCAGCTTAATTATATATGCCGACTTTGCATTGGCATCGGCCTTGGTAATATACACATTGCCTATTTTGGCATAATGCCTTTCATGCTCATGCCCGCCAATGATCAAAGCCAGTCCGGGTAATTGTTTGGCTAATTTAATATCATCATCCAGAGCCTGGTGTGTAATGGCAATTACAGCATCGCAGGAGCCTTTTATCTGGTCGTAATATTTTTGTGCGGCTGCAAACACATCGGTATAACTTATATAAGGAGCTTTATTAAATGGAAGTGTGAGGCCAATGAAACCTATCCTGGCAGTTGTGCCATCTTTGTCGGTAAAAGTCCGGATATATGTTTCAGGGAATTGAACCAAACTGTGTCCGGAACTATTTACAAAAGGAGCAACATAATTGTCTTTCTTTTGAAACGTATTGGAAGAAACCCATTGAAAAGTGGATTCATTAATGCGGCTCTGCAGGTCAGCTTCGGGAATATCAAATTCATGATTTCCAAAAACAGCTATGTCAACACCCGCAGTATTCATCGCATCCACCATCTGTCTGCCACGTATGCGGTTACCTTCAAACTTAAGGCTGTTGTAAACCGAAGGACTTAAAAAATCTCCGGCCATAACCATAATCGTATTTGCATTTTTATTTTGCAGCTCTTTCTTAACAGTTGCTACTCTTGCCATACCTCCCGCTTTACCGCCATCAAGCGGGGCAATTTCATACACATCGTTTATCTGAACAATGGTAATATCAATTTTACCATTATCAGTTTTTACCCCGGCTTGTTTTGAAGTACTGCATGCACTCAAAAAAAACAATACTATTATAAATGGATGCAGCAGTATTCTTTTCATAACAGTAACCTGTTTAGTTAAAACAAATTTAATCTAAAATGCAATGCAGTTTGTGAAGGATTGTAATTGTAACACGTTTAAAAATATTTTAAAACCATCTTAAAAAAAGATACTATTTTGTATATTGTTAGCAGTAACTGATTACTATTACTCCAAAACTAATCTCCAACACATGCAACGCAGAGAATTTGTACAAAAATCTTCCATTTTAGCCTTAGGACTGGGTTTAGGTTTCAGCAGCATTAAAAAATGGTATCATGGCGAAGGAAGCCCGTTAAGCATTTACAACCTTGCAAAGGTGAGTGATAAACTGCAGTCTGATTTCAGGCAATTGCTTGAATGGATGAAAGCAAACGGCTGGACCGGTTACCTGCAACAGGCACTGGGCGTGAATTTAGAGCTTAACGGAGAAGATCTTAAAAAAGAACTGATAAAAGAATTAAACGAAAGTAAATTGAGTGCGTTACGCCAAAATGAACAATCGGGTTATGATGATTTTTCTGGCGAAAAGCTGATACAACCCGGCTTTCCTGCATACAGTTTATTGTATCATACTGTTGCCAGCCCAAGGGTAAGGCCCGAAGGGATTAAGGAATACCTGAGCCTGTCACAGATCGACCTGCTTGAAAATTATATTTATGCACTTTGCGATTGGGAGCAGTTAATATCCATATATGCTGGATCAAACAATGAGCTTGTATTAGCAGTTTTTGCTTACGAATACCGCCCTGCTTTTAAAACACCGCACCACGCCTATGCCGATATGGTTTATTCAAGAACCGGTATAGCACGTATCGGCAACGAACCGCTTCACTATGATAAATTAAACCGCTGCCATACCGCTAAGCCGGCTGATGTGAACCGGGTTAAAAATGCAGCCGTTATGCCGGCCCGCTACGGATTATACATTGCCCGTAAAGTAAAGAATACGAATATCAGCCTGGTAAAATCGCCTGTAGCTAAAACCGGCGACATTCATGATGATAGTAAAGATGCCGCCAAATATTTTTTACAACCCATACGTAAGATCTTTAATGACGATGAGCTGATAAGCGGTGCAGCGCTTAATTTCAATGAAATGCATAAAAGTGTAAAGTTGCAAAAACTTTCATTGTCAACAGGTATTGTGATGAAATCACATAAACCGCAACCCAGGTTTTCGAAAGACCTGATAGAACAGGATTATACCTTGCGCAATCCAGGTTCGTCTTTTTTGGTCATTTCACAACACAACGACCTGATAAGACCAGCCAGGGAAAATGGCGAGATATTATTTTTTAAAGTGCCCAAACATGCTGTAGATAACGATGAGTATGATAACCGTTATTTCACTGCGCTTGCTACACAAAAGGTAGAAGACGTAGAATTATTAGAAACAAATAAACGGCTGTACCGTTCATATAATAAATACCTGAGGCCCAGGAACCAACCCCTGTTTGTGAATATCACCAACAAAATAAAACAGGATACTATCTATGCACCGCTTAAAAAAACACTGGACCATGCTTTTGAGAATGAAATGAAAGCCGGAACTTATTTTGCTCCTTTGTTTGAAGACAGTATCTGCGATGGCAATGTAACTGCCGACACAACCCGGTTCAATCTTGGTAAAATAAAAGGCATTGGTTCAAAGTGCCTGCCGGCATTTTCTGTGGTAACTGCTCCTGATTTTTTCCCGCAGGTAGACCCGCTTGACCTTGAAATTTTTGACATAGCTCCGGGCCATGATAAAGAAAGTCATTTTTACGAAGGAGGCGTCGCCAGCCTTGCCAGTGCAAGGATAAAACCCAATCCTAAAATGATCAACACCAAGGCCGATGCAACAGCTGATACTTACCTTGCTGTGTTGTCAGGTTCTAAAAAACAAAATACAGGTGTATCCGTTCAAAGGCTTGCAGTTTATAAAAACCCTGCATCAGAAAGAGGTTATGAGATATCCAGCTTTTTGCCTGATGTAGCTTCTTCTGTTTTTGCACCCGGGTGGGATGTTACTTACTGCGGCATTAAGGGTGATATTTTTATTGGTACAGAAGGACTGGGTTCGCCATTTATTGAAGATATGAAATTTTGCTCGGCGCTTAACGGCATGTGGCCGGCCACTTCGCCCGATGCTGCACGTACCTTCCAGGGCTCCGGCGAAACTGACTACCGCAATCCTACTGCTGTTCCTTTGCTTGATCATGAAATAGGTATTTGTGGAGACGGGCCCGCAGGCAAATTTCACGAATCCTGGGGTTGGGATGGGGAGCAGGGACCTTATCTTGAAAAGAAAAAGGACAAATGGAAAATTAATTTTACCGACATGGGTCGTGCAGATGCTGTTAATAATGCACTGGATGGAAAGATTGACATGTCGCAGCTACGTACGTTAAAGAGTGCCGAATTGATAGCACGTATGGAATGTTTAAAGCTATGTATTAAAACACTACCACAAAAAAACTTTCGTGATAGTGAATACAAAAGTAAGATCGTAGCATATACTTACTTATGGCTGATAAGCGCTGAAAAAGTAAACTGGGGAAATGAAGATGCTGCAGCATTGAATATTCCTATGAACCTTGTTGGTAAGAACAAAGACTGGATAACAAAAAAAGAAAATGCGAAAGTTAGTGGCGAAGGTTATCTCTATGTATTTGCCAACTCTATTCTGGATATAGAAGAAGCACCAAAAGACTGGGATAAAGATCTGAAGAGAAGATCGCTGGATGTTAGCAAAGACCAGATCTATGTTTGCCAGGTAACAACCAATGCCGGTTCTCCTAAAAAGATCAGCTGGGGCCAGGTAAAGAACGGAACAATTAACTGGCAGTAAATTTATTGAAATTGCATTTTGATGTGATCATTATAGGTTCGGGCCCTGCGGGATGTGCTGCAGCAATCTCCTGCAAACAGTATGGGTTAAATACCCTTATGATTACCGGTAAGAACAAAAATGCTGATGTAGAAAATAATAAAGATGAACCATCAGAAAGTATTCACCCCGGTGTATTAACCATACTTACTCAACTAAATGCTGCTCCTTGTATTGATATTGCTTCAAAAGGTTTGTACGAAGGCATTTACATTAATGATCAATTCAATGCTTTGGGCAAAGATGAACATGGTGCATGGCAGGGACATCACATCAACAGAAAAATATTTGATGTAGCATTTTTGCAAACTGTAATAAAAGAGGATGTAATTGTTCTGGAAGATGAAACTGTTTTCGATATTATTTCTTCAGCCAACCGTGTAACGGGTGTAACAACAACAGCGGGTGAACAGTTTAGCTGCCAATACCTGGTAGATGCAAGCGGACACAAACACATTGCAGGTAAAAAATTAAAATTCAAAGAATCATTTTACTCTCCCCCATTGGTTGTTTGGACAGGTGTTTGTAAAAACATTCCGGCATCATCTTTTCTTTTCGAAAAAAAATGTACAAGATTTATACCACACAGTAATGGATGGACATGGCTTGCACCCGAACCACCCGACCATTGCACATGGACAAGATTGGAAGTAAAAGGTAAACAACAATTTTTACCACCAGTTGAATTGCAGGCCTGTTCAGTTGCTGATGAAATAAAAACATCTAACAGGCGCTGGCGTGTTTATCGTCCGGTATGTAAAGAGGGTGTATTGCTTTGCGGCGATGCTGCCGGCATTATAGACCCCGCTGCCGGGCAGGGAATTTTAAATGCCATCGTTTCGGCAACCATGGCAGCCAAAACAATTAATGCCTGTATGAGCAATCCCGATCTGGAAGCTATGTACCTGGCCGGATACGATGATTGGTTTATTAACGATTACCGGGATAAAGTGAACAGGCTGAAACATTTTTACGACTTGCATGGGATTACGATATTTGATACAGAGAAAGAAAAAAATAGAAGATAGCAGATACTTTTTAAAAATAGAATTTTGAACCACCAATATTTTTTCTGCCACCAATTGCACGAATGAACACTGATTATTCGTGCCAATTAGTGAAATTCGTGGCTTAAAAACGGAAATTGAATTTGCAAAGCAAATTGTTGTATTCATTTCTGAACAGTTTCTTAGAAACTAAAATCCTAAAAACATATTGGGGTATTTTGCCAGGATATCTTTATTAAAATACTTTTTTAAGAGTTCTTTAAACGCAGCAAACAAACGTACATTATTAAGGTTTTTATCGGTTTCCCAATAAGGCAGTTCTACCATACGCTTGTCTAAAGCTATGTCAAGATTTTTAATAGCTTCTTCCGGTTGTTTGCCTGCACTGTATGCTGCACCTAAGTTATAATAACCCCAGTAATCATTTGGCAGCAATGCAATCTGGTTTTTAAACATGGCAATGGCTTCGGGTATTTTTTTCTGGTTAAGTAAGCTGTAGGCAAGCCTTTCAACGATCTCTTTTTCGTTTTTATTTATTTGCCAGGCTTTGTTATAAAAGTATTCGGCACTATCATATTTAACCAATTGCTTGTAATAAATATCGGCTGTGTTTTTGTAACCGCTCCATTCATTTGGTAAACCATTATTATATTTTCTAAATGCCGCAATAGCTTCGTTACTTTTATTCTGCCCCATGTAAATAACACCAAGATTAAAATACACATTTACATTATTGGGTTGCAATTGAACTACTTTTAAATAATCTGCCAGGGAGCCTTTCATATCATTTAGTGCAAATTTTGCATTCCCCCGGTTAAGAAAAGCAATGGTACTGTTGGGTTCAAATTCAATAGCCTTATCATAATACTTAATGGCATCGGTATAATTATTCTGCTGGCTTTTGATGGAACCTCTTCCCAGGTACCCATCAGCATCATCAGGTTTCAGTTCAATACATTTTGCATAATCTTTATCAGCAGCATCATAATTTTTTAAAGCATACTGCACCGTTGCCCGGTTTTTATATGCTATAAAATAAACCAGGTCATTTTCAATGGCCTTGTTATAATCATTCAGTGCAGCGGTATAATTATTCTGCCGGTAGTACACCATGCCTCTGTCGTTGTAAGCATTACTGTATTTGGCATTTAATGCAATGGCGCTGGTTTGGTCTTTTATAGAACCTTCAAAATCTTTTAAAGCATATTTTGCCAGTCCGCGGTTGTGCAGGGCTTTTTCATTTTTCGGATCCAGTTCAACGGCTTTATTAAAATCAATAAGTGCCGCTGCATAATTTTTTGCTTTGTATTTTGCAAGGCCCTGGTTATTTAATTCAATAGAAGTTTGCGCCTGCACAGGTATCAGGCAAACCAGCCAGGCAAAACATAACAGTAAACCAATCTTTTTTTTCATCTGGATCTAATTTTCGGTAATTAAAATGCGATAAGTAAGTTACGATAAATATTTTGTTCTGTACATCACTACTGCAAATGCTGTTCCACAAATTTTCAGCAAAAATAAAATTGCAAAACTGTTATCTTTATAAAAATATGATTACAGATTATATCATTCCGGCACAAACAGGCATTGGCCATGTACATTTAAAAGTATCGGACATAAACCGTTCTCTTGAATTTTATTGCGGCCTGTTGGGTTTTCAATTAACTACCATGTATGGCAACGATGCAGCCTTTATTTCAGCAGGCGGTTACCATCATCATATTGGCCTTAATACCTGGTACAGCAAAGGCTTGCCTCCAGCACCGGCTAAAGCAGTTGGGTTATTTCATACAGCTATTCTTTATCCAACCAGAAAAGACCTTGCAGTTATTTACAAAAGACTGATACAGGAAAATTATCCGCTTACCGGGGCATTGGACCACGGCGTATCGGAAGCATTGTATTTAAACGACCCGGATGAGAACGGTGTTGAATTGTATTGGGACAAGCCAAAAGAGCAATGGCCAAAAAAAGAAGATGGTTCTTTGGAAATGTTTACACGGTCACTCGATCTGGAAGATCTATTAAAAGAACATGAATAATTTTATCTGTAGAATTAATAAAATGATAAGAGTACCCCTATTCATAATTTGCTTTTTTGTTTTAAACCTGGCTGCTTATTCACAAAAACCAAACAAACAGCAGCTCGAAAAAGGCAAGATACTTGCTGCTACCTGTATTACCTGCCATGGAACCACCACCGCTGTTTTGGCTGATCCCTTACAGCGCATAAGAAAAGTAAGAACTGCTGATTATATTTATAAACTGATGCAAAACCCCATGCAGTTTGCCGATAAAAATAAAACTGCAAAAAAAGTTTTTGCCAAAAGAGGATTACAGATGCCGGCGTTTGCAAACCTGTCAAAAGCAGATATCAATGCCATTTTTGATTATTTAGACAGCCTGCCTTATGACCCGAAAAATTACAAAACCCGCATAAAGCATTAACATGAAAATACAAGACGCATCTACCAAAGAAGATCTGATAAACTGCTTTGAGGTAATGAAAGAGCTAAGGCCGCACCATACCCCGGAAAGCTTTCTTACAACAATGGAACAAATGAAAACTGAAGGCTACCGGTTAATTTACCTGGAAGATGATGGCCGGGCCGTTTGTGTTGCCGGTTTCAGGTTTACAACAACATTGTACGATGGGCTTATCATTGACTTTGATGACTTTGTTACTCTGGCCGATGCAAGAGGCAAAGGCTATGCAGGCCGGCTTTTCGATTATCTGGTAAGCATTGCAAAAGAAAGATCAATTAAAACAATTCATTTAAACTCAAACCACAAGCGCTTTGATGCACACCGGTTTTATCTGAATAAAAGGATGAAGATTATTGCACATCATTTCAGGATAGAATTGTAATGTTTAATTTTCAGAAGATTGTTGCTAATTTTCCTTTTCAGTAACTAATCAAATATGCAAATGCTTAAACAGTTTATTATACTTTGCCTTGTTGCAATTTTACTACCAGCAATGTTTTACGGTCAGGCCGGCAGCAATACAAAAAATTTCAACCACACAATAACTATTGTAAAAGGAGATCTGAACAAAGACAAACTTCCCGATTCAGTGATCGTATTGCAGGATACAGCTGATGCAGAAGCCCCCTACCGGTTACAGGTATTTTTTAAAAATGTAGACCCAGGTTATCAGCTTGTGATTCAAAACGATTCGGCCATTGAAGCAGAATTCCCCAATGGAAAAGAAGCCTACCTTACCGGAACCAGGTTTTCTCATATCAGCATCAATGCCGGAGTACTTACCATAAATACCGAATTATTACGTGGCCAATACGAACATAAATTCCGATATCAGAACGGTTATTTTGCATTGATAGGGTTTATGAAAGTTTACAGCGATGGAGTTGGAAATATGACCACAACAGATTTTAATTTGTCAACAGGACAACTTCTTGAAAAAAAGGAACGTTACGATACGGGCAAGATCATAAGCAAAACAAAAAAGCCAGTTAAACTAAACCCCTTACCAAACTTAAAGGACTTTAAACCTTTTTCTACTACTTTTTATTGATTAAATTTTATAAAATATTCTTCCTTTCTTTGGTAAAATTTTGTTCATGCAGATTGCTATTGCTACCAACACCCTTGCCGGCAACGGAAAAGCAGTTAAGCTGGCGGAAAAAATACATGGCATATTAACAGACAGGAAAATTACTTCGCATGTTTTTACAGAAAAACAATGGGATAACCGTTTCTATAATTTTGACCAGGTTTGGATAGTGGGTGGTGATGGAACGGTTAATTATTTTGTAAACCAATATCATGATATAAAAATTCCGCTCTGCATTTTTAATGGCGGCACCGGCAATGATTTTCATGCTCTACTGTATGGTAAGACAACTGCTGAAGAACAGGTTGAACATGTATTACAATCAACCCCAAAACCAATTGATGCCGGAAAATGTAACGACCGGTATTTTTTAAACGGTGTGGGCATTGGTTTTGATGGCGCCGTTGCCAAAAGCCTGCAGGGTGTAAATAAATGGGGTGGCAAAACATCTTTCATGATCGCTGTTTTAAAACACATTTTCTTTTATAAGGAACAGCTTTATACCATTTCATCTGCAGAAAAAACAACAGCAGGCAAATTTATGATAATCAGCATTGCCAACGGAACCCGCTACGGCGGTGGTTTTTTTGTAGCTCCCCTGGCAAAGCCTGATGATGGATTATTTGATGCAGTTTTGGCAAAGCCGCTCTCCATTTTTAAAAGACTAAAGTATTTACCGGTAATAGAAAAAGGAAAACACCTGGGCCTGCCTTTTATAGATTATTACAATACACAAAAAATAACTGTGAAAAGTAATCAGCCAATTCAGTCGCATTTGGATGGGGAGTATCTGGAGAGTAATGAATTAAATATAGAAATTCTACCGGCTCATTTTAATTTTATATTTTAATGCAGCATTAATAAAAAACGTATGAAGCAACTCAAATTACTTGTATTTCTTTTTGCATTATACTCCTGTAATGAAAATAAAAATACCGTAGTTGCAAATACAGATTCCATTAAACCGGTTACAGAAACATCCTTAATTGTATTGGGTACTATTCAGGACGCAGGTTCGCCACAAGTGGGTTGTACAAAAGATTGCTGTAAACACCTGTTCCTGCATCCCGATAAAGACAGAAGGGTTGTTTCGCTTGGTCTGATTGATGCGGTTAATCAAAAAAAATACATCTTTGAAGCAACACCCGATTTTGCACAGCAGGCAAAAGCATTAAAAAGTTACGCCTCTTTTGGTAATACAGAAACACCGGATGGCATTTTTATAACACATGCGCATATCGGGCATTATACCGGTTTAATGTATTTAGGAAAAGAGGCCATGAATGCCGACAGTATTCCGGTTTATGCCATGCCCCGCATGAAAACTTATTTAGAGCAAAACGGCCCCTGGAGCCAGTTAGTGAAGAATAAAAATATTGCAATTCAGGAAATGAACGACCAGCAGGAAATACAACTTACGGCTGATCTAAAAGTTTTTCCGTTTACAGTTCCGCACCGGGATGAGTTTTCTGAAACCGTTGGCTTTACCATCACCGGACCTAATAAAAAAGCATTATTTATACCCGATATTGATAAATGGGAAAAATGGAATACAAACATTATTGATGCCCTTGCAAAAGTTGATTATGCTTTTATTGACGCAACTTTTTATGATGCCGAAGAAATCAACAATCCGCAGGATCCTGTGGGCAGGGATATTTCAACCATTCCCCATCCGTTTATTATTGAAAGTATGAAACTTTTTAAAGATCTGCCTGCTGCAGAAAAACAGAAAATTTATTTTATTCATTTTAATCATACCAACCCGGTCATCAACAAAAATAGTAAACAGGCAGCACTCATTTTAAAGAGCGAATTTAATATTGCAGCAATTAATACAGTTGTAAAACTTTGAAATAGACTTATAGTATCACAGTTTGAACTGTCGCTTTAATAAGTGAACTGTCAGGCTGAGCTTGTCGAAGCCGGTATGATTTCTTTATGTAACCCGCCTTCGACAAGCTGCTAATGACAAGTATTTTAAAAGGTTGATAAACAATTTTTTACAAAAATTGAATTTAGCCACTAAGATTCTGTGTTAATAACCAGCAGACTTTGTTTATTTTTTAATACTTTCATATTTCCAGGGCGACT
>JANOVD010000355.1:0-3630 GCA_031417255.1 Chitinophagaceae bacterium | reverse complement strand
ACTGGCATTTTTAAATTCTTCACTATAAACTTTTACTCCAAAGGGATTTATCAGGATAACAGATTTGATTTTTCTGTCGGGATTTAATGAAAACTGCAGCCAGTCTTTTGCGGGATTTGGAGAAACACTTAAGCCTGCCGGATCGTTGTTGTATTTAGTGTCTGTAATTGTTGTTGAAACGGTGTTGGTTATTATCGGCAAATTAAAATCAAAATAAATTTCAGCCTTATTATAAATTGTTTCGCCAACAGTAATTGTAGATTTTGGTTTTATTTTAAATGATACGAAACCATGGCTGGCGGGTTCATTTATATTTTTATCAGGAAGGTTGATGTTATCAAAAATAAATTCTACTTTATTTCCTTTGGTAATAACAGCTCTGTAAGGATGGCTGGCATCAATAGGAACCAGCGAATTCCAGTCTAAATTATCAGCAAGTGAATCTTTTATTACAACGCTAAAAGCTGTATCATTTCCTGTATTTTGAAAGCGTATGATATAATGCAGGTAATCCCCGATTTTTGAAATATGTATTGTTGATCCTTCAGTAACATCCTTATCATTGGGGTCGAAAGCACCTCTTACAATTTGCCTGAGACTAAATGTATTATCCGAAGGGGTTTCGTCTCCGGGGATCGGATTGATCTCAGCCGTAAAAGAAAGCAGGTCGCCAATGTTTACAACTGGCGGCGCCTCTACTTGAAATAAAAGATTTATTGTTCTGGATCCATAAGGAGGTAATCCTGCAAAAGTCCAGGATAAATTTCCCGGTGTTTGACTGCTGGTATTAGGTATTGCTGATAAGAAATTGAGCTTTGTATCATTAAAGCTGAGAGTGACAGTGCCTGATTGCAGCTGGTTACCTTTATTGCGGTAAACAATACGGTATAGGGCAGGAAAACCCGGGCGGGCAACACCTATGGGTAATAAAACGATTTCCAGGTCAGGATGAATGCCATTGGGGGTAACGCAAAAATTAGCAACCTGGGTATTTCCGTAACCAACAAAATTTAGAATGTGTGAAGCCGGGGTGGTGGTAAATATTGTATTTGAAAGGGTTGTAGTAACAGTATCGGGGCTTAACTGTACAAAGAACTTATATTGCCCGGCAGCATTGGTAAAAGTGGAACCGGATTGTGTACCATCAGTAATATTGATCCGCACGTTATTCATACCACTGTCAAGATTATTACATCTATTAGCAGTTTCATCAAAACGAACAGTACCAATGATCGTGTTATAATTTCCATTTGGGTTATAGTTGCAGAAAGATGAAACCATTACATTTCTTCCGGGCAATTGTAAATTTGCCTGGTTTTGTATGTATACCATTTCTGCATCATCAACACATATATACTGTAAACCTGAAGGTAAAATAACACTATAAGAACCTCCTGATGTTGCTCCGTTTTTAATATTAACATATCTGAGGGAATCATTGCCCCTGCATGTTAGCTTTCGCACAGGAAACTGGCTCAGGTCAAGGGTCTTCAACTTTGTGCTGTCACAATTAACGAATTCTAACATGGGTAGATTTGACAGGCTCAATGATGATAATGCATTGCCACCGATCCAAATCGCATACAACTTCGGCAGGTTACTGATATTCATGGAAGTAAAACTGTTTTGCTGGCATTGTAAATTACCGAGCACAGGAAGATTGGTTAAGTTCAATGAAGTAAGCAGGTTATCATAGCAGGTTAAATAGGCCAATTTTGGAAAATTATTCAGTGATAAGGACGAAAGTTTATTATGCGGACAATATATGGTGTTCAAATTTGGCAAAACCGGTAACGGCAATGAAGTTAACTGGTTAGATGAGCATCCAATTGATGACAGCAAAGGTAAGTTTGACATTGTTAAAGATGTGAGCTGGTTCTCATCACAGGCAAATCTTTCTAAAGCAGGGAAATTGTTTATTGCCAGGGATCCGATCTTATTGCGTGAACAATATAATTCCCAAAGAGATGGCAGGTTAATGACTGTTAAAGTCGTAAGTAAGTTGTCACTGCAAACCAGATCGTGCAGTAGCGGAAAATTGGTTACGGATAATGTTGTTAGCTGGTTAGAATCGCAACGCAAATATTTCAGTGCCGGTAAATTACTTATTACAAAACTGGTAAGTAAATTGTTTGTACAACGGATATCTGTTAACTGTGTTTTATTGCTAAGGGAAAATGAGGTGCAGAGATTAGATGAAAAATTTATATAGCTAAGAAAAGGATAAGCATTTAACGAAAGAGAACTTATCTGGTTATAAGAACAGTCAAGAAAACTCAGCGAATTTAAGCCGGTAGGTAAGGCTGTAAACAGGTTATTTGAACATTTAAGAGTGCCTAAAATTCCAGGGTTTGGTAAATTGATTGTACTCAGTTGATTATTGCTACAATCCAGCCAGGTAAGAGCATTTAAACCCGTAAGCGGCAAATTGGTAAACTGGTTAAATGAACACTCCAAAAATTTGAGTTGCGGAACATTTGCTAATGGTAAAGTACTAAGTAAATTTTTGGAACATGTTAATGATATTAGAGCGTTAACATTTGTTAATGATATTGAAGTTAACTTATTACCGTAGCAGTCGAAAATAGTTAGAGCAGGCAGGTTGTTTAATGATATTGATGTTAAATTATTGTCCGGGCATCTGAATTCTGTTAATGAAGGTAAGTTTGTAAGCGTGACTGAATTCAGTAAGTTTATTGCACAATTCAATGTTTTTAATGAAAGCAAATTAACAGCTGACAGAGATGTAAGCTTATTGGAATTACAGGTGAGATTTTGCAATGACGTTAAGCCAACGGTTGATAAACTTGTAATTTGGTTCGAGTAACAATAAAGCGATACCATATTTGTAAATGCTTCCACACCGGTCATGTTGGTAATGTTTTTATTTGAAACATTCATGGTGCCGGTAAAGGCAGTTGCCTCACTCACCTGTATCTCCCCATCTAAGTTTGTATTAATAACTGGCACATGGTTTAGCAATGCATTTTTAAAATTTGCATCGGGGATGTTTACGATCTGGGAATGTGCAGATAAGATCAGCAGGCAGGACAAAGCGTAAATAAGAAGCGATCTCATAAGCCCCGGATTTGATTTGTGAAAATAGGTTAAAGTAGTGTAATAGACAACCCGGGCTTTGTAAAGGCTGCTTGAGTTCTTTCAGAAAATGAAAAGGGTAGCAGTAATGGACTTATCCATCGATATACAGATTCTCCACCTTCTTCCTTGCCCATGGCGTTTTGCGTAAAAATTTAAGGCTAGAGTTTATGCTGGGATTGCTTTTAAAACAGTTGACAGGAATGATCTTTCCCAGTTCTTCCCAGCCATACATTTCTACCAAATGCTTTACAATCATTTCAAGTGTTTTGCCGTGGAGCGGATCGTTTGATTTTTGTTGCGACATATTACATGCAAGGTATAAAAAAGGGCAACAAATTTTGTTGCCCGATAGTATTAAAAGAGATTGCTTCGTAGTAATGAGATGCTTCGTTCCTCAGCATGACAGTACACTACATGCCCATCTTCTTCTTCAGATTCTCATCAATAGCATCTAAAAATTCTTCAGTGTATAAATAATGTTCAGCATGGTTTACTTTATTACCATGAATACAAACAGCCAGGTCTTTTGTC
>JANOVD010000354.1:0-4224 GCA_031417255.1 Chitinophagaceae bacterium | reverse complement strand
GGACCAGGGCAGCTCTACCTTGCATGTGCGTTTAACAGATGCACCAACGGTTTACGAAGAAGTTAATGTAGATATCCGGGAAGTGAAGGTTAAATTCTCTGATGATACTACAAATTCAGGCTGGGTAACATTAACAACTTCTCCGGGTATTTACAATTTACTGGCTTATCAAAACGGAGTTGATACATTACTGGCAACGGGAGTATTTCCATTTCAGACAGTAAAAGAGATCCGGTTTATTTTAGGCCCCAACAACACCATTAAAGATGCTGGTGTGGTTTATCCTTTAACCATCCCAAGTGGTGCAGAATCTGGTTTAAAGCTTAAAATAAGCAAAGCATTAAATGCAACATTGGAAACAATAATTATTGATTTTGATGCAGCCTTATCTGTTACAAAAGAAGGTACAGGCAATTATAAATTAAGGCCCGTTTTAAAGATCAAGTAATTCTATTTAAACTATATAAAATTGGCTGTCTCATAAAGAGGCAGCCTCTTTATATTAGGATCCCCTATTGGAGAAAAAGTGTTGTGACTCAAATCTCAGAGCTATTTTTTAATTATGAGACTTCCTCTTTTATATTGAAACAATATTGTAATCAGTTTTTCATTTCCCAAACCAATGCACTGGCTCCTAAAATGGCAGCATCTGCTTCTTTCAGCTCACTAAAGATCAGTTTTATTTTATTTTTAAAAATGGGCAGCAGGTTTTTTTCCATGTGTTCTTTGGTGGGCTTCATTATCAGATCTCCGGCTTTTGCAAGTCCGCCAAATAAAATAATAGCTTCGGGTGAGGAGAACATCACAAAATTTGCTAAAGCTTCGCCCAAAATTTTTCCGGTAAAGGCATAAACTTCTTTGGCAATTGCATCAGCCTGTATGGCACATTCATAAACAATACGGCTGTCAATTTCTTCTTTGCTATAATTTCTTAATAAACTTTTTTCTTTAGGCCTTTGCTCAAGAAATTCAAGTGCTGTCATGGTTAATCCTGTTGCACTGGCATATGCTTCCAACGAACCGTGGTGGCCTGTACTCCAATGCAGTCTTCCACCCGGAACAATGATGGTATGGCCCAACTCGCCGGCAAATCCATCATGGCCCAAAATCAATTGCCCGTTTGCCACAATACCACTTCCAACACCTGTGCCAAGTGTAATCATAATAAAATCTTTCATGCCCCTTGCTGCACCATACAACATTTCGCCCACTGCTGCTGCATTGGCATCGTTGGTTAAAGCAGCAGGCACTCCAAATTTTTGCTGTATCAATTTTGCCAAAGGCACAATTCCTTTCCATGGCAGGTTGGGTGCATATTCAATGGTGCCGTTATAATAGTTACCGTTTGGTGCACCAATGCCAATGCCTTTTATGGTATCAATACCACCCACTTCTTCAATGGCGGGAGAGAGGGCTTCAGCTAATTCATCTAAGTAAGGCTCTATATTTTCGTATTTGTTGGTGGCGATAACTCCTCTGTATAACGTATCGCCCCTGTGATCTACAATGCCAAACTTTGTATTGGTGCCGCCTATATCTATGCCTATTGCATATTCTTTCTTTTGTGGCATCTTCTTATTTTTTAATGACTGTTTCCTTCAACCTGTGCATCATAATCAATACCCTGTTTTCTTAAAATACCTTTTACGGCAAAAGCAAAAAATGCGAGGTAAGCAAAGCACACGATAGCAATTGAAAAAGATTGATGTATTCCAATCACATCTGCTAATTTACCCTGCACAGGTGGTATAATAGCACCGCCTAATATCATCATAATTAAAAAAGCGGAACCTTGGGTTATATATTTACCTAATCCTGCTATTGCTAATGAGAAAATGCAGGGCCACATTATAGAGCAGGCTAAGCCGCCACTTAAAAATGCATATATAGAAATTTTACCAGTAGTCAGAACTCCAATCGTCATTGCTATAATTCCAAAAAAACTAAAAATCAATAATGTTCTCGCTGGCTTATTTGCGCTAAGGTAAAAAGCCAGGATTTGCAATACCACACAGATTATATACCAGTAAAGAACCTCTACATTATGGCCAGCTAATTTGGTGAATAACAAAACCAAACCAAATGCAACCAATGGAACTATAAAGGTTAAAAGCTTTCTCGTTGTACTTGTAAATTGAAATGCCCCAAGGGCCCCTGCCCATCTGCCTATCATTAAACTTCCCCAATACATGGCAACAAATGGCGCTATTTCAGAAGATTTGTAGGAACCAAACTCTTTTTGTTTTAATAATTCACCGAGGTTACTACCAATTGCTACCTCAACACCAACATAAACAAATATAGCAAGCATTCCTAAAACCAACTGAGGGTATTGCATCGCTCCCCATCCATCTTTACTTTTTTTTGCTACAGAATTACAAAGCGGTAACCCTATCACAATTATTGCAAGTGCAACCAATAGCCATGTTAATCTTTTTCTTTCTAAAGGTTTTTTGATAGTCCCAATCTCATCTGATTGAGCTTTAAAACTCGAGGATATTTCATCTATTTGTAAATAAATTGCATTCTTGGCCTCTCCTTTTGCTGCTAAGGCTTCACATTCTAATTTACTGATAGATTCCTTTTGTATTGAAATATTCTTTTCTATTTGTTCAATTTGTTTTACTCCTTCTGAACGATAACTGGAAAAAACGGGCACAAAGGCTATGATTAGTAACCCAGTGATAATAAGCATGGCATTTAGTGCTTTGTTGGCTTTCTCAGGTTTTTCAAGATTGATTCCAGATGGAACTTTTTTACTGAATCCGAATAAAGCTGCGGCGCCAAGAAATAATATTCCTACAAATGTGTATAGCACAATCACTTTATTAAGTGGTAAGTGCTGAACTTCATAGTCACATACTGCGCTGGCACTACCAAATAAAGCAAATGCAACAATCAATGGTCCTATCGTTGTCCCTAATGAATTTACTGCACCGCCTAATGTTACACGGCTAGCTCCTGTAGCAGGATCACCTAATGAAATAGAAAATGGTTGTGCTGCTGTTTGCTGTAAAGAGAAACCAAGCGCCACTATAAATAAGCCTACCAACATCCCAGCGAAACTATTTCCATTCACAGCCAGGATCATTGCAGCGGCTCCAATTGCTGAAAAAACAAGACCATAGATTATACTTTTCTTATACCCCCATTTACCTACAAGATCTTTTCCACCAAAAATACCATAAGCGAATAATACAAGTGCTCCAATATAATAAGCAAGGTAAAAAGCAAAGTCAATTAACTGACTCTGGAATTGATCCAAGTGGAAATAATTTTTGCAAAAGGGGATGAAAATGCTATTCCCGGCAGCAATAAATCCCCAGAAAAAGAATACAGTTACCAATGTGCTTAAAGCTCCATAATTAGTTTCTTTACTCATTTGATTTTGTTCAGTTGGCATATCGTTATAATTTAAGTGGATGAAAATAGAATAAAATAATCATTGCGAAAAATTTTCATTTCAAATTGGTTAACATCAAAATGATTGGTAAATTGAACAGCAATAAAACGATTGAATGGAAATTTTACATGTTAGTGCGGAATGTTATCCCTATGCAAAGGTTGGCGGACTTGCAGATGTTGTTGGAACCCTGCCTAAATACCAGCAACAGCTTGGCCATATTGCCAAAGTAGTTGTGCCCATGCACCGCACAAAATTCCTCTACGAAAATGAATGGACAGTAGAACACAAAGGTAATATCACTATGGGAAGTTCGTATTTTGACTATACCATCATCAAAGAAAAAACCAATAAGCTTGATTTTGACTTGTACTGTGTTGACATTTACGGATTACTTGACCGTGAAAATGTGTACAGTTATGATGATGATACCGAACGTTTCACTGCGTTTCAGATTGCAGTGGTTGATTGGCTGAGCCATTGGGAACATAAGCCAACTGCCGTGCATGTACACGATCACCATACCGGCCTTATTCCGTTTATGATGCGGAACTGTTTTGCATACAAACACCTGGCTGATATAGCAACCGTGCTCACCATTCACAATGCACAATACCAGGGCTGGATGAGTTGGGATAAAAGTAATTACATACCAGACTGGGATACCTGGCAATGGGGTTTACTGGATTGGGATAATATGATAAACCCGCTGGCCTGTGCAGTAAAATGTGCCTACAGGGTTAGCACCGTAAGCCCGAGTTATATGGAAGAACTTACTGAAACTGCAAACGGGCTTGAGCAATTATTTGTTATGGAAAAAG
>JANOVD010000353.1:0-5011 GCA_031417255.1 Chitinophagaceae bacterium | reverse complement strand
CTACTTTGCCTATTTTAAAAGATATGTTGACCTGGTACCCGAAGAAGACCTATCAGCGGCATTCAGCAATCAATTGCCGGTAATTACCGAACTGCTAAATTCAATAACCGAAGAAAAATCAATGTATGCTTATGATACCGGTAAATGGACATTGAAGGAACTGCTGCAACACATGATTGATACCGAAAGAATATTCAATTACCGTGCGCTGGCCATTACCCGTAAAGAAACCGTTGCGCTGCCCGGCTTTGATGAAAACAGCTATGCAGATAATTCAAACGCCAACAACAGAACCTGGCGAACGCTGGTTAACGAATTTTTAGCTGTACGCCAATCTACCCAATTTTTATACGATAGTTTTACCGATAAGGCGCTTGCAGCTTCGGGTACAGCCAGTAATAATCCCGTAACTGTTAACAGTCTTGGATTTACTACGCTTGGCCATTTTTATCATCACAAAAAAATAATGGAAGAAAGATACCTTTCTTAATTAACGTAAACATATTTCTACAAACCAAAAATGCCGTCACATTAATTGTGGCGGCATTTTACTTTATTAACCTGCCTACCGTCAGGCAGGCTTTTCAAATTAGTCAACCAACTTAATTCTCTTTAACTGCCGGTGATTGATTGGTCTTGGCAGTACCACTCTGGCTTATCATATTGTTCATCACCCTTACTGTTTCATCAATATAAATATCGTTGCTCACCCTTTTAAGCCATTGTGTATTTTTATCGGTCTTCTCTTTTGTAGAATTGATAACAACCGTATCCATAGCAATATTTTTTACTGTCATTTCTTTACTGATCTTATACAATTCATCAAGTTCTTTTCTTTTTGCCTGAAGTTGTTTTTGATCTTCTTTGTATTTATTCAGTTGTAAAGAATACTCTTTATTATTGTACTGCTCAAGCCAGTTAACGCTTTCTTTGATCTTATTAAAAGTTGGATTATTGTCTATTTGATTATGGCTGAAATTAATGACCACATCATTACTCACAGTACTCGTCCAGGGTTTATAATCAACCTTACCAATCTCATCCCACGGTAAAGATGCAGTATTATCCTTTTCACGAAACTTTAAATACTCCATCCTGTCGGGGATCACAATATCGGGGATAACACCTTTTAATTGGGTGGCACCGCCGTTAACACGATAAAATTTTTGCAAGGTAAGTTTAACCGATCCCAGGTCTTCTGTATTCTTGTTCGAAAAAATAAGGTTTTCACTTTCGGGATTTAATGGAATATTACGCTGTACTGTTCCTTTACCAAATGTAGATGTGCTGCCAATAACAATACCCCGCTTATAATCCTGAATGGCTGCCGCAAATATTTCTGATGCGCTTGCACTGAATTCATCAACCATCACCGTTAACGGGCCGGTGTATAAAACAGTTTTATCTTTGTCTTTCCACTGGTAAGGTTTATCCTCTCCACGGCCTTTAACAACCACTATCGGACCGTCTTCAATAAACAATCCTACCATTTTTACCACTTCGGGTAACGAGCCTCCGCCATTGCTCCGCAGATCCATAATGATACCATCTACATTTTCGGCTTTTAATTTTTCAATTTCCCTGGCCACATCTTCCGAGCATTTTGAACCGTTGGGATCAGCAAAATCAACATAAAACTCGGGTAAATAAATATATCCTATCTTATTAGGGCCGTTAATGATGGCACTTTTTGCAAATGTATCATCCAGTTTTATTTCATCCCTGATGATGGTTATAACTTTTACAGAGCCATCCATTCTTCTGATCGTTAATCTTACTTCCGATCCTTTTTTAGCGCCCCTTATTATCTTTACTGCATCGGTCACTGAATACCCGGTAACATCCACCGGCTCTGCAGTACCCTGTGCTACTTTAATAATTTCATCTTCTACTTTCAGTTCGCCGCCTTTCCAGGCCGGTCCGCCCGAGATGAGTGAACCAATTTTTATCTTTCCGTCATCTTCTTTCAGTTGTGCGCCAATACCAAAAAAACTGCCCTTCATTCCTTCATCAAACGTACGCTTATCAACCGGCGCAAAATAAGTGCTATGCGGATCCATGGTACCGGTAATGGCATTTACAAATGTGCTGAAATTTTCGTCATTATTTTCACGGGTTATTTTAGTTGAAAAAAATCTTTCGATCTGTTTTCTTACTGCATCTCTTGCTTCTCTTTCCAGTGTAGAGTCGGCTTTAAATTTAAAATCTTCTTTTCCTTTATTTTTTTCCCTGTCTTCAAGCATGATGTAGTACCTGTCCAGCGTCATGTATTTCAGGCGTTTTCTCCAGATGTCTTTTCTTTCCGCTTCGGTTTTAGGATTGTTTAATTTTTCCCTGTCGAGCATTACCGATTCATCTTTCGTAAAATCAAATGGTTTTGCTAAAATATCAGTATATAAAACTGAGGTTTCTTTTAACCTTTTTAAATACACTTCGTTAACTGTAAAAAAAGAGATCAGCTCTGCTCCTTTTATCTCATCATCAATTTTGCTGTCAAAATTTTTAAAGCCATCAATATCTCCGCTTAAAAAAATATTCTTATCGGCATCCATGTCTTCAACAAATTTTTTCAAAACCTGTTTTGAGAAATTATCGTCAATGCTTTTGGGGCTGTAATGCCCCTGTTCCAGTAACAAACCCACATTGCGGATAATTCTGGTGTACTTTAACTTGGGATTATCCATCTCAGATTTACCCTGTGTTTGAAACGCTACAAAAAGGCTCGCTGCGGTAAGCACCAGTATTACCGGTATAAATTTTTTACTCATCATAAATTGTGCAATTTTTTGCATGCTGTAAAATTAAAGGAAAAACGATTGTTTTCGTTGATACTAAACGATAGAAATGGAATAATGTTTTGTTAAACCAGATTTCCGGAAATCGTTAATGATGAACGGTAAACGAATGTCTCTATCCTTTAAAACAGGTATCCTTTCAAATATCAATCCAAAAAAAATCCCCGGCATAAACCAGGGAAATTTTTTAAGTGGGTAATCGAGAGGGCTCGAACCCCCGACCCTCCCGATTAAAATCGGGATGCTCTAACATTATCGTTATTCTATTGTTTTGCGTGTGCTTATCAGAAAATGTCATCGTGTTTTTTATCCTTCAGCCGCCGTTGCCGTTCTGTAAAAGATTTGCGGTAAGCCACTTTACCCTCATCACTTAAAAACGAACGGTCCAGCATATCGAATACTGCCACCTCCTTCTCTGTCATTTCTCTCAAGATAGATTCGGCGAGTTTTACCGGTATATCCATTTTAAGTGCAAAGGAAATAAAACTCTCCCTGCTGTATATTCCCTTTTGCTGATATGCAGGTTCATTATAATCACCTTCATATAACCCTTCATGCATGCAGATATCGGAGTCATTCAAATGAAGTGCTGTACACAAAAGATCATAAGCCGGGCTCAACAGATAATCCCCCTGTTCACTCTCCATCACAGAGAAGTTCTTTAAATGAGCATCCCCATTGGCTATCAGATAATTAAAAACCACTATCCTGAAAAAATTCACCAGCTCTACTTTTGCTGCCGGTACGTATCGTTTAATCAGTTCTGCCATATCAAGATAAGAGGCATTGTACTTATAGTCATCACCCTCCGCCTCTGCGCTTTTGCCCAGTAATGTCGCAAAATCTTCCACCTGGTATTTAGTGCCATTGGCCTTATAATCAAACCGCCGGGTAATATATCCGGGTGTGCCATCTTCAAAAAAGATCATAGCTGCAGCAGCCGTTTTGATGTTAAATACCTGACGGGCTATCTGCATGGTTACGTGTTCATTGGCAGGCATATCCTCCACTAATTCCAACCGTTCAACCGGAACAGGTTTTAAAATATATGCCCCTTTGCTTTCTACCAATTGCAACTCCTTATTCTCTAACCGCAAGCTGTACTTCTCCTGGTATCCACTTATACTCAACCCCTTCCTCTTTTCATTATACTCCCTGGTTAGGGCTGCATTTTTGCCCGGTGGGCCAAAAGGTAGTATATGACTTACTGCTTTTGTACGGCTTCCAAATAGCAACATCCTGCCCATTGGGCTATAAATATTATGGCCTTTCTGTAATGTACAAGGGCAATATTGAATATCATGCGGGTTCATTCATCTCTTTTATTGTTAATGGGCCAATGCTGTCTTCTTTTGCCGTAGCAACCAGTAAACCAAAGTAATCCTGTTCATCAATTCTGAGCATACGACATTGCATTTTCTTGTTTACGCCTTCGCTCAGTAAATTGGCAAACACCGGAAACAGGATATTGCTTTCATACGGCTCTTTTCGCAGTGGCATTTTTATACTCACAGCCCTGTTGCTGCCAGTTAAATACTCCTCAAAATAGGTAAAGCGATATTGCTTACCCATCTTCTCTAACAAACCCGCCGGCACTCCGTTATACAGTACTTGCACGGGTTTATTAGATGATCTGCTTTCTGTTTGAGGAATAGTCATTATAAGTTAGTTGCTGCCAGAAGCAGGTTCTTTTACCCCCAATTGTATTACCAATCCCAATGCATCTGTAAGCTGCAGGATTGTTTTTATTGACGGGTTGGCCTTGCCTGCTTCTACCAATTGAATGGTTCTTGTACTTATTCCTGCAATTGCACCTAATTGTGGTTGCAATAATCCCAGCATCTCCCGACGTTCACGTAAAGACTTGCCCATCTCTTCTATTGTATTACGTATCATAGTTCGCTTTTTGCCACAATATATAGAGTAAAATTGGAATAAACAACAAAAAACGCAACATATTTCGTAATTTAGTGAGTGCAAGTTAAAATTCATGAGATTTTGACTAAATACGCAGCATATTGCGTAATACTGTACTAAAAAAGCGGAAAATGGCTTTTCGCCAATTTCCGCTTCTGTGCTATAATTGCGGGAGAAGTATTTATTCCCTCGCCATAAAGTGGGTAATCGAGGGGGCTCGAACCCCCGACCCTCAGAATCACAATCTGATGGAATATTTCTGAAAAATCAAAACCCAATACCAGTAAGGGTTTCGATAT
>JANOVD010000352.1:0-7276 GCA_031417255.1 Chitinophagaceae bacterium | reverse complement strand
CATTTTTGCATTGATCCTCATCATCACTTCCATCAAAGCGGCCAGCAACAGTCTTACTACAAGTTTTTCAACCATGGGCGCCAATTCATTCAGCTTAAGATTTAAAGACCGTAACATTCGTATTGGCGGCGGAAGACAAAGCGAAAGTACCAAAACAAGTAAATCTGCCCTGAAAGAAAAAAAGAGCAACATGGGTAAAGTAATTACTTATGATGAGGCAAGGGCATTTAAGGAACGCTATAATTTTCCAGCAAAAGTTGGGCTGGCTTTAATGGGCCCCAGGAATATTGTTTGCAACAACGACCGTAAAAAGACCAATCCCGATGTTACTATTATAGGGGGCGATGAAAATTACCTGGAACTGAACGGATATACAATTGCTTATGGTCGCAATTTTACTGAAGTAGAGATTGAATCCGGAAGAAGTATCTGTATGTTAGGTAGTGGTGTAGCAAATAAATTATATCCCGAAAATCCACAAAAGGCAATTGATAAAGTGGTGAGTGTGGATCATATTCCATACCGGGTTGTTGCGGTACTGGAAGAAAAAAGCTCCAGTGCCTTTTTTAATACCAGTAAAATAATCATTACTTCTTATAATAATATCCGTCGTTTATATTCAACCCAAAATTCATCTTTTAATATTGGCATAATGGTATCCGACTTAAAAATGATGCCTGTTGCCATTGGCGAAGCAAAAGGAACGTTCAGGCCAATCAGAAAATTAGATGTAAAAGAAGACGACAATTTTTATGTTGATAAAAGCGACAGTATTGCCGAAGCCTTACTTACCAACCTGGGTTTTTTGGAAAAAGGAACAATCGGCATTGCATTTATAACTTTAATTGGAGCAGCCATCGGGTTAATGAATATTATGCTGGTGGCAGTAAATGAACGTACCAAAGAAATAGGATTGATAAAAGCGTTGGGAGGAACTAAAAAAGATATCCGTGCCCAGTTTTTATACGAATCTGTTTTAATCAGTTTATTGGGAGCGGTTGCAGGGATTGTATCTGGTGTATTATTAGGAAATGTGGTAGCCATATTGTTAAAAACCGGGTTTGTGGTTCCATGGGGTTGGGTAATAGCGGGAATTTTTGTTTGTTCATTTGTAGGTTTGGCAGCCGGGTTATACCCGGCATATAAGGCCTCAAAATTAGACCCGATTGTTGCCTTAAGGTATGAATAAGCATTTGGCGATATCAGCTTTTATGCATCATATCTTTGATTTTTACTAATATTTCTAAGATTTCTCTGGCTTTTTTATGTAATTGTATCAATTTTTCATCCTAAAAAATATTTATAAAATAATTATTTCGTAAGTTGTAACTTTCAATTAATTATTTAACTTGTGCATCCTGTTTAAAATGGATCATAGGGATTATTAAATTTCAGACATCAAAAATCCCTTATCATCATTAAACCAAAAACTTAAACATTTTACAAACTAAAAACTAGAATTTTATGGCAGAGACTACAGCAACTGTAAAACCAACAACTTCAGTTCAGGCAAAAAAATCAAGCAACATCATTTCATTATTAGCTCCGGTGCTTTGTATACTTGCCGGCTATGCTATCTGGCGGTATGGATTAGGTAATGCATCAAATTTTACTGAACCAGGCAAAGGATGGTTTTGGCCCAAGCACCATGGTCCAATTGGTGAACTACCTAAAATGTACCTTGGGGGTATCATTGTGCCAATTTTAATTGGTACTTTTTTAACTATGGCTACATTTGTTATTGAAAGGTTTATGACCATTTCTAAAGCAAATGGTACAGGTAATAATGCTGATTTTATCCGTAAAGTTCAATATCAATTGGCTAATAAAAATGTTGATGCTGCCCTGGCAGAATGTGATAAGCAAAAAGGATCTGTGGGTAATGTAATGAAAGCAGGATTACACCGCTATAAGGAAATGATTACCAATACTGAATTAAGTACCGATCAAAAGGTAATTGCAATTCAAAAGGAAGTAGAAGAAGCAACATCGCTTGAATTGCCCATGCTGGAAAAAAATCTCGTGTTTTTATCTACAATCGCCTCGCTTGCAACTTTACTCGGATTGTTGGGAACGGTTGTGGGTATGATTCGTGCATTTGGAGCTTTGGGAGCCGAAAGTGGTGGAACGGCTTCGGCAGCCGCACTTTCTGTAGGTATATCCGAGGCATTGTATAATACTGCATTGGGTATTGGTACATCAGCATTTGCAATTATGTTTTATAACATATTTACAACAAAAATTGATGGTATCACTTATGGTATTGATGAGTCTGGATTTACTTTAACCCAAACTTTCGCTTCTCTGTACAAATAGTTGTATGGATAAAACAAGGATTTGCATCTTATTTATGCTACATAGCTTCCTCCTTTATTAAAACTTCGGAGGATAAATAAGCAAAGTAGTAAAGGAAAATAAAAAACAGACAAATATGCCAAAAATAAAAATACCACGCAAGAGTACTACAGTTGATATGACTGCTATGTGTGATGTGGCTTTTCTGTTGTTGACATTTTTTATACTTGCAACAAAACAAAAACCACCGGAAGTGCTGGCTGTATCACCCCCTCCGTCTGTATCCGCTAAAGCAGCGCCGGATAAGTCAATATTGATCACACTTACTAAAGAAGGCAAAGTGTTTTTAATGCTGGGTGATGATACAAAAAAAGAGGCAATAATTGACGATATCAATACAACCAGGAATCTTCAGTTAACAGGTGCAGAACTTGATAAGCTTAAAAAAGCTGAATTTATTGGCCTGCCTTTAAATGAAATTAAAGGAGCCATGGCATCAAACCAGGTAAGATCTGCCAGTTCAATGGGGGGGATCCCTACAGATTCAACCAATAATGAGATGATATACTGGATGCGGAGTGTAACCAATGCTTATGCAGGTGGCGATCAAAGGGCACTTGAAAAGATGCTGCTTGTTAAGGGAGATGGAGAAACGCTATACCCGATTTTTAAAAATATAAAAGCTGCTTTTAAAGCCAATGATCTTTTAAAATTCAGGATAGTTACCGATAGTGAGCCGGTACCTGTAGGGTCTGAGTTATACTTACATCCCCCGAAAAACACTGAAAAATAATTATTAATTATTAAAAAATATTGCAATGGCAGAAATGGATACCTCGTCAGGTGGCAGTCATAAAAAAGGCCCCGGAGTCAAAAAAGCAAAAAAACTGTCAACCCGTGTAGATCTTACACCGATGGTTGACCTCGGATTTTTATTACTTACATTCTTTGTGTTTACTACCACCATGAGCCAGGCTACAGCCATGAACATGAATGAACCTAAGGAAGATTCACTTTCAATAACCAAAGTAAAGGAATCGGCTGTAATGACCATTTTACTGGGAAAAAAGAACCAGGTTTATTATTATATGGGAAGTTTAACTGCAGATAATGCATCCAGCATTTTTAAAAGTTCAAACTTTAAAGAAATACGTCAGATTATCCTTGATAAGAGAAACTCGGTTCCTGATGGAGACAAACCCAAAAGTGATTTAATGTACATTATTAAATCAGATAAGGAATCTACTTTTAAGAATTCAATTGATATACTGGATGAAATGAGTATTTGTAATATTCCTCCCGGCCACTATGCCGAAGTGGATATGTCGCCTGTAGAAGCTCAGTTAATTAAACTTACAGAACAAGCCAATGGTATTAAGTAAGTTTATGGAATTGGCACAATTTTGAATCTAATAAACAAAAGAAATTAAAATGGAAGCAAATAAAATATTAGGTGCCGATGTTCTTGACATTATTTTTGATGGCAAGAATAAAGAATATGGTGCGTATCAATTACGAAAGTCCTATAATAAAACACTCAGAAAAGCACTGATTATTACCGGCGCAGCCCTGTTGCTGATATTAGTAAGCACAGTTCTGGCAAATGAAATTAATAAAAACACTAAAACTGACCTTAATGTACTTGATACCGAAATGGCTGAAATAAAAAAAGACGAACCGCTACCACCACCGCCACCACCACCGCCACCACCACCGCCACCGCCACCTGAAATAATAATAAACCAGGTAAAATTTACACCTCCTGTAATTGTAAAAGATGAAGAGGTAAAGCCGGAAGAAAAAATTGAGGAAATTAAGGATGACCAGGTGATCAGTACAAAAACAGTGGAGAGTGAAAATAAAGTTCAGATTGTGCAGGCACCGGTGGAAGAAAAAGGAACACAGGTTGTGGAAGTAAAAGTAGCAGATGATGAAAATAAGATTTTCTCCAAAGTAGAAGTGGAAGCAGGTTTTCCGGGTGGAGAAGATGCATGGCGTAACTACCTGAGAAAAACACTGAATTCAAATACGCCTGTAGATTATGGAGCCAGTGGTGGTAAATACACGGTTATTGTAAAATTTGTGGTATATAAAGATGGTAGCATACAGGATGTGAAATGTGAAAACGATCCCGGGTTTGGTATGTGTGAAGAATCGATAAGGGTAATTAAAAAAACCAAAAACTGGACACCAGCCATTCAAAACGGACGTAATGTAAATGCATACCGCCGTCAGCCCATCACTTTCATTGTTGAAGATTAATTTAATAAAAAAATACATGATGATCCCCCGATTTATCGGGGGGTTTTTTTTATTTAAAATTTCTGTCTTAAAAATTATGGAAAAAATTCAATCGGCTGTCTTAATAAAAACTTACTGTTATGGCCGAAATAGAAACAAAAAGATCAGCCGAAAAAAAGAAAAGGTTTAATAAAAAAAGTACCAGGGTAGATTTAACACCCATGGTTGACCTCGGATTTTTACTCTTAACCTTTTTTGTATTTACTACCACACTTGCCGAGGCAAAGGCAATGGATCTGGTAATGCCTTATGATAAGGTTAAACCCGATGATAAGGTTTGCGAATCCTGTGTATTGACCGTATTGCTGGATAAAGACAATCGTATAAAATACTATGAAGGTGCTGCAGAAAACAATCCACCAATAAAAGAAACCGGTTTTGCCCCTGATGAGATCAGGACAGTCTTAATGCATAAAAAAGCGGCTGTTAAAAAACTGCTCGGAAACGGAGACCGGTTTATACTCATTATAAAACCATCTGCAGCCAGCAATTTTAAAAACTTTGTAGATATAACAGATGAAGTAACCATTTGCCAGATAAAGAGATACTATATTGATGAATTAAGAGATTCAGATAAAAAAATATTGCTTAAAAAATTGTAATAATCAGGCTAAGAGGACATACTTCGACAAGCTCAGTAGAGGAAAGGAGAAAAAAATAAATATAAAGCTCTCTTTCAGCTCCTTTTCTCCTTTGCCCCCTTAGCCAAAACTCCTTTGCCTTTTTTTCTCCTTTGCCCCTTAGCCAACTATTCATACTTTGTAATAAAAAGAGAGAGTGGCTTATCTTTGCCACATGTCTAATCATATTTCTGGCTGGGATGATACCATTGTTGCATTGGCCACACCAACAGGTGTTGGGGCAATAGGTGTAATCCGTTTAAGTGGCCCTGGTGCTATTGATATCGTAAATGAATTATTTCCTTCAAAAGATCTCAGCAAACAAAATTCGCATACCATTCATGTAGGTTTTATTAAGGAAGAAAATGTGGATATAGATGAGGTTGTTGTTTCCATGTATAAAACCCCAAAAAGTTATACCGGCGAAGATGTTATTGAAATCGGTTGCCACGGCAGCCCGTTTATACAGCAGCAGCTAATACAGGCTTGTATTCGCAAAGGGGCAAGGCTGGCAAAGGCCGGAGAGTTTACACAACGTGCTTTTTTAAACGGAAAACTTGATCTTACCCAGGCCGAAGCAGTGGCCGATCTCATTGCCTCAAATACAGCAGCATCACAAAAAACGGCACTGCATAATATCCGTGGCGGCTTTAGTGAAATTTTAAAACAGCTGCGTGAAAACCTGATACAGTTTTCGGCATTGATAGAACTGGAACTTGATTTCAGCCAGGAAGATGTGGAGTTTGCAGACCGGAAAAAATTTTATGAACTGGTTGAAGGAGCCACAACAGTAACAAAGGATCTGCTGCAATCTTTTCAATTGGGTAATGTTATAAAGAATGGCGTTAGTGTTGCCATTATTGGTAAACCCAATGCAGGCAAAAGCACTTTACTAAATACATTGCTTAACGAAAACCGGGCCATTGTCAGCGAAATAGCCGGTACCACCAGGGATACTGTTGAAGAGATCATCAATATTGATGGTATTCTTTTCAGGTTGATTGATACTGCAGGCATAAGAGATCACAGCACCGATATCATTGAACTGATAGGCATTGAAAAAAGCAGGGAAAAAATTGAGCAGTCGGATGAAGTGATTTACATTTTTGATGTAAATACAGAAACCCCCGGCGAAGTGGAGGCTGCCATTGCTTTAATAAGAGAGAAGAACAATAATTATTTACTGGTAGGTAATAAGGCTGATCTGTTGGGCGAAGCAGTTGCTGCTGAAAAATTTGCCGGTGAAGATGTATTGTATATTTCGGCCAAAGAAAAACTGCATATTGATCTGCTTAAACAAAAACTGGTAGATAAAATAATTAAAGGGCAACTCAATACTGAAAATATCATCATCACCAATGCCCGCCATTACGAAGCTTTGCAGCAGGTTTATAAATCTCTGACTGATATAAAGAACGGTATGGATAATAATATCACCGGCGATCTGCTGGCGCTTGACATTCGCCGCTGCCTGCATTATATTTCAGAAATTACCGGCGATATCACCAATGAAAATGTACTGGATTATATTTTTTCAAAATTCTGTATCGGTAAATAATAGAAAACTGTTTTATTAAAACTTAAAATACACAAACAACCTTCCAAAATTTTTGCTGTCATTTTCAATGCGGTGATACAGGGGCTTGATATGCGGCATTTGTAAAAATCGCTGTACTTTCTTTTTTAACTGCCCGCTGCCTTTTTTATGGCAACTTTGTTGCCCAATTGTTGCCCAATCCTGTTGCCCGTTGCCCCGGGCAACACAAAAGCGAAATGATGCTACATACAGCTACAAGCTGCAACACTCAGCTACAACTGGCAACAATGAGCAGTAGCCTAAAGAATTTACAAGGAAAGAAGCAACCGAAATAGGTACAAAATTTAAGCTATCGGCCAGAACGGTAGATGATGTATTAAAATCCTGCCTCGGGGTAAGCCTCACTAAAATAAACGCCGGTTCCTATCAACGAATTTGAAACGCCTCCTTCGGGAGTTTTTTTGCTCTTAACCTCCCTCTCCTTTTGGAGAGGGTTGGGGTGAGGTTGCAGACTTTGCAAGCT
>JANOVD010000351.1:0-12671 GCA_031417255.1 Chitinophagaceae bacterium | reverse complement strand
TTAGTTGAAATAAAATTTAGAATACTTTCCATTTATTTAGATTTTACAATGTTCGTTTCTCCTTTTCTCTTTTGTCCTCTTAGCCAATTACCTCTTTTACCCTTTCATTCGTAATCTCCCCGCCATGCACCACACATGTTCCCTTCACCAAATCATCTTCAAAATTCAAATTGAATTTACCATCCTTATCAATCATCAGTTGTAAAAAGTTCAAAATATTTTTACCATATAATTTACTGGCATCGCTGGGCATGGTTGCCGGTAAATTTGAATTACCAATAATGCTTACCCCATTGTGAATTACAGTTTCCTCATTTTTTGTGAGTTCGGTATTACCACCTGTTGCTGCAGCAATATCAATAATTACCGAACCGTTTTTCATGGCCTCCATCATTTCGGTTGTAATTAATATGGGCGCTTTTCTGCCGGGTATTTGTGCGGTTGTAATAATAATATCTGCTTTGGCAATACTCTCTGCAATTTTTGCTTTCTGGCGATGCATAAAATCTTCGGTTTGTTCTACAGCATAACCACCGGCCTTGCTGGCATCAGCGGCGCCATCCACTTCAATAAATTTTGCACCAAGACTCATCACTTCTTCTTTTACTGCCGGACGGGTATCAAAAACTTCTACTACGGCTCCCATTCTCCGGCCTGTTGCTATGGCCTGTAAACCGGCAACGCCTGCACCTAAAATTAAAAGCCTGGCCGGCGGAATACTTCCGGCTGCCGTCATAAACATGGGAAAATATTTGGGAAATAAATTGGCTGCATACAGTACCGCTTTATAGCCTGCAATATTTGCCTGGCTGCTTAATATATCCATGCTTTGTGCCCGGGTGGTACGGGGCAGCATATCCATGCTGAAAACGGTTAAACCCTTTGCAGCAAACTCTTTCATCAGGCCTGTATTAAATAAAGGTTGATAAACACCGAGGATGATTTTAGTCCCGATAGCTATCGGGATTAGATTTAAGATTTCAGATTGTTGAACAGAATTTATGCTCAGGATAAAATCACTGCTTTGTAAAACTTCATTTCGTGATTTTACGGTTGCGCCGGCTTCGGCATATTTTTCATCATTTGCAAATGCAAGTTTGCCTGCATTGGTTTCAACACAAACTTCTACATTCCATTTTTTAAGGATTGTTATGTGTTCCGGAAGTAAGGATACCCGGGTTTCGGGTGATGGTTCTTTTAAAACGCCAATGATCATAGTAAAATTAATTGCGGCAAATGTATGAAAAATTAAAATCGGATGGAAAAGTGTTGTTTATGATTAAAATCAGCATTTAAAAAAACAATACCGATAAAAAAAAGGTCAATCGTTAAAGTTACTGTTGGATGTAGCCTGATTTCTGCCCAGGCGGCTTCCATACCGGCGCTCCAGTGTATATCATCAAAAATTAAGATTGAGGATGTGGTTGATGCGTTTAGGATTTTGGCAAAATAGTCAAGTGTTGCATCTTTTACATGATTACCATCTATAAAAGCAAGATCAATTTTATTGAGTTTCGACAGCAGAAAAGGCAACGTAATGTCGAAATCTCCTTCTATGAGTTCAATATTTTTCAGATCCAGCCGGTTAAATGTTTTTCGTGCAATTTCGGCAATGGCCGGCGAGCCCTCCATGGTATAAACCTTTGCATGTGTATTGCCTGCTGCAAGGTAACCGGTTGTAATGCCAAATGAAGTACCCAGTTCAAGTATCGTTGTTGGTTTGTAATAATTTACCATCCTGTATAAAAGCTGTGCATATTTTTTTGGCTTTAGTGAAGATTTTGCCATATCAGCAACCACTCTTTTGCTGGTTTTCATAACTGACGATCCTGCACCAAAATCGGTTACATCAATTGCTGCAGATTGGTGCAGCAGTTTTTGCCGGCCTGTTTCAATGATGGAATACCAATCGTATTGTTTTTTATCCCGCAAAACATTTTTAATAAAATCGAATACAAATGGAGAATGAATGCCGTGGCCTTTTCCGCTGGAGGCGGTAAGGTAATAGTGAAGGTATTTTTTTGTAAGTTGAAACCGGTTGTACATCAAAATTTATAAGCATCACTCCGGTGTGCAATTTTAAGGATGGTTATTGTTATTATGTTGTGGCTAACTGAATATATGATTCTGTAATCTCCCTTTCTTATCCTGTAGAGCTTTTCTTTTGTAACTTCTAATTTTAAATAGCCATGCGGAAAGGGATTTTCAGCAAGTGAATCAATTACTTGCTTTACTTTCTTAAATACCGTGTAATCCAATTGTTCCAGTTCTTTTCTGGCAGAAGGGGTATACTCAATCTTATAAAGCATTCTACTTCTTTTTTGTTTTCCTTTTGGCTTCTATGGCCGCATACACTTCTTCGGCAGGAATACCTGGTTCATTCATCCTGCTTTCTGCCTCCAGCACGTCTATCAAATCTTCAACCACATCATAATGCTTATCAATATCAATAACCAGTTGCTTGGCTTTACCACGTTTATTCCGCAAAATTTTTATGCCTTTGAGTTTTTGCATTTTTATTTTAAAGTTACAATTATTTTTTATTCCATACTTGAAATGAATAGGCAAATGCATGTTTTTCATCTGCTGAAAATTCCTGTACGGAATCCAACTGCCATTGGGTTTCTTCTATTACCGGAAAAAAAGTATCGCCTTCAATCACTGCATGCACACGGGTCATGTAAATTTTATTGGCAATTTCCATTGACTGTTTATAAATTTCGCCACCACCGATGATAAAAATTTCTTTACAATTGGTTTCAGCAGCTTTTTTTAAAGCATCCTGTAAATCAGCGGCAACAATAACGCCATCTGCATGCCAATCGGTTTGCCGGGTTATAACAATATTGAATCTGCCAGGCAGTGGTTTATTTACCGCTTCAAATGTTTTACGCCCCATAATTACGGGCATGCCCCAGGTGGTGTTTTTAAAAAATTTCAGGTCGTTGGGTAAATGCCAGAGCAACTGGTTGTTTTTACCAATGGCGTTGTTAGTGGAAGCTGCAACTATAAGTGAGATCATATAAAAGTCAAAAATCAAAAGTAAAAAGTAAAAATAAGCAACTTAAGAGCTCCTGCAACTTTTGATTTTTCCTGCAGGACCCTGTGGGCATTTTTGACTTTTGATTTTTGAATTTTTACTTAAACCGCAACCGGTGCTTTTATTGCAGGATGCGATTCATAATTCATCAACTCAAAATCCTCGAACTTAAAATCAAAAATATCTTTTACTGCCGGGTTAATCTTCATCTGTGGTAATGGAAATGGTGTTCTGCTTAATTGCAAATTGGCCTGTTCAAAATGATTGTTGTACAAATGCACATCGCCAAAAGAATGAACAAACTCACCAGGCTCCATATCGCAAACCTGCGCAATCATCATGGTTAATAAAGCATAAGATGCAATGTTGAAAGGCACACCCAAAAACACATCTGCCGAACGCTGGTATAATTGACATGAAAGGCTGCCTTTTACTCCCCTCTCCTTTTGGAGAGGGGTTGGGGGTGAGGTATAAAACTGAAACAAACAATGACAAGGCATCAGTTTCATCTTTGGCAACTCAGCCACGTTCCATGCACTGATGATCATGCGCCTGCTGTCGGGGTTTGTTTTTAAAGTATGTATCAATTCTTTCACCTGATCAACTTCTACTCCATCTGCTCCTTCCCAGCTACGCCATTGTTTTCCGTAAACCGGACCCAAGTCGCCATTCTCATCTGCCCACTCATCCCAAATTTTTACATTGTGTTCTTTTAAATAATTGATATTGGTATCGCCCTGTAAAAACCAAAGCAATTCGTAAATAATACTTTTAAGATGGCATTTTTTTGTGGTAACCAACGGAAAACCATCTGCCAGGTTAAATCGCATCTGGTAGCCAAAAACACTACGGGTGCCTGTGCCAGTGCGGTCGCTTTTGTCAGTTCCTGTATCTATAATATGCTGTAGAAGTTTTAAGTATTGTTGCATGGATGCAAAATAAGTTAAAAGTTGAAAGTCAAAAACTAAAAGTTATTAACCCCTTCATTCAGGTTAAAAGCTTTGAACAATAATGTTATCTTGCTAAATATTAAAAATGAACCAGAAAGTAACCCTTTATAGAATTGCCTGCTATGTGAACTTGTACAGTATTATTATTATGTTAGTGATTATCATATACAGGTTGATACCAACTTCGTTTACCAAGGATGGAAAGTTCATTGGAAGAGAAATTGACATTTTAGGTTTTGGACTTCTTTTTGTAATTTTTATAATATTCTTGATTAATTTTTTTTATGGAATAAAGCTGATTGCACGATTTGATAAAGCACAGGAGCATATTACATTTAACAATGGCCTGAGAATATTATTTTTCATTCTAGAGATCATTGTGGCTTTTATATATTCTGTAGGTATCTATCAAATAATCAGCGGTTTCGAATTAATCCGTTTCTGGAATTTACCAATTGTTGAGCTTATTATATACGTCTTCATGCATCTATGTTTAATCACTGGCTTTTTATCTTCACTCATCCGGATAATCTTAACCCGGTATGTACTCAAACAAGCTAAGCTATTGGTTAAATCAGATATTGATATTATCGGTGAAGCCTGATCAGAAATTCCCAAATTCAAAACTCCAACTATCAACCATCAACTTTCAACTATTAACTAAGCTGTATCTTTGCGCCGGAGAAAAAAATATGAGTAAAGGAAAAGTTTTAATGGCTATGAGCGGCGGTATCGACAGTACCGTGGCGGCTTTAATGCTTCATAAAGAAGGTTATGAAGTAGTGGGCATTACCATGAAAACATGGGACTATGCAGCCAGTGTGGGCACTACCGGCAAAAAAGAAACCGGTTGTTGCAACCTGGATAGTTTTAACGATGCCCGCCAGGCAGCGGTACAACATGGTTTTCCGCATTTTATTTTAGACATACGGGAAGAGTTTGGCGATTTTGTGATAGAGAATTTTGTGGATGAATATATTGCCGGCCGCACACCCAATCCCTGTGTGATGTGCAATACGCATATCAAGTGGCGGGCACTGATGAAGAGAGCCGATGCATTGAATTGTGATTTTATATCTACCGGCCATTATGCACAGGTACACCAGCATACAAACGGCAGGTATTTTATACGCAAGGGTATTGACGATACAAAAGATCAAAGCTATGCCCTGTGGGGATTACAGCAGGACCTGCTGAGCCGCACCATTCTGCCTTTGGGAACTTATCATAAAAAAGATATCCGCCAGATGGCGCATGATTTTGGATACCCCGAACTGGCAAAAAAAAATGAGAGCTACGAAATTTGTTTTGTGCCCGATAATGATTATCGTGGTTTTTTAAAAAGAAAAGTAGAAGGACTGGAAGAGCGTGTTAATGGCGGAAATTTTATTGACAAGACAGGAAAGATTTTAGGTCAGCATAAAGGCTATCCTTTTTACACCGTTGGGCAACGTAAAGGCCTGGATATTGCCCTTGGAAAACCTGCGTTTGTAACCGAAATTTTACCCGAAACCAACACCGTTGTTCTTGGCGAAGAAGTAGATTTGAACCGTAGCGAAATGAAAGTAACCGGTTTAAACTGGATTAAATATGATGGTATTACCAACGGCATGGAAGCCGTAACCAAGATAAGATATAAGGATAAAGGCGCCCTAAGTAACCTGTACACATACGAAAATGGCATAAATGTTCGTTTTTATGAAGATGTAAAGGGTGTTGCCCCAGGCCAGAGTGCGGTTTTTTATGAAGGTGATGATGTTATAGGCGGCGGAATCATTCAACGGGCAGAGCAGCTTTTTTCAGTATAATTGTATCTATATTTGTAACATATTCAAACTTATGAGAAAATTATTTCTTTCATTGACCCTCATTGCTGCAGTAATTTTTAATAGCTGTAAAAAAACTGATGAGGTACTTGATATAGCTTCTGTAAATGACTATTATCCATTACAGGTTGGCAAGTACATTTCTTATAATTTAGACTCTACCATATTCATCAATTTCGGCACTGCACAGACGGTTGTTAAATACCAGGTAAAGCATCAGATAGATGCATTGATCACTGATAACCTGGGCAGGCCGGCATACCGTATCATTCGTTTCAAACGAAGTTCACCCGCTGCTGCATGGGTACCTGATAATACTTTTATGGCTGTAAAGACCGATTTTACTGTTGAGTTTATTGAAAACAATATGCGTTTTCTTAAACTGAAAGGGCCGGTTAGAGATGCATTTGCATGGAAAGGAAATACTTATATTGATACCTACTCTTTAAACTCCAATGTTAAATATTTAGCCGACTGGGATTATATCTATGACAGTGTGAACGTAAAACAAAAACTGGGAGCCTTTACACTCGACAGTACATTAAAAGTTTCACAACGTGATGAAATTATTGGTAACCCGGGCAATCCCAATTCATACCACGAAATAAATTTCAGCGAAGAAAAATATGGCAAAGGCCTTGGAATGGTTTATCGTAATTTTTTACACATCGAATATCAACCGCCTACTCCCGGCCGTGCCGGATACAGGATTGGTTATGGTGTAAAGATGACGATGATAGATCATAATTAGACACAAGGAATTTAGCTACAAGGGTGAAGCAGGCTGGCTTAAAACAATTCCTGAAATAATAAAAACTCTCTCCAATAATATTTGTCCCCTTGTTACTTGCAGCTTGTACCTGTATTTCTCACTTCAATCTGCAAAAAGCAGAAAAATCCGTTGCCGGAATTTTATCAGCTCCTAATTGCCTTAATATTGTTACCAGTTGCCCCCGGTGATAACTTGCATGATTAAAAACATGTTGCAACATCTGGTAAACAGACATTTTAATTTGTTCCTTATTACGTATATATGCAAATACATGGCTAAGCTGGTTTTCTGTTGCAGCATTCACCCATTCGCTCCACTGCTGGCTTTGTTTAGCGAGGTTAACCGTTAATTCACTAAAGTTTCCGGAAAAAATTTCGCTTTGCAGATCTAATTTTTCTGCCAGTTTAAGCCGCTGCCACCATGCTTCTTCGGCCAGCCACATGTGTTGTACAGTTTTATATAAAGAAGGAAAGCTGCTGGCTATTTCCCTGGTAATTTCTTCATTGCTTAACTTAGTAATACGCTCAACCAATTGTTTGGTTGCCCAAATATTATAAGCGGCATATTGTTGTAATAGTTCTTTCATTTTTATTTTTTTACTTTTGATAACTGTTAACAAAGTTACTGATTGAATAACCACAAACTTTAAATCTTAAACCTTAAACTTTTCAAATGCACGGTAAAAAATTTCCCTTCAGTGGTTTCAGTTCGGTTGCCATACATGGTGGCCACGAACCTGATCCCAATTATGCACACCTTACACCCATTTATGCCAGCAGCACTTATGTGTTTGATGAGGCCGAACAGGGCATGCGCAGGTTCAGCGGCGAAGAAAAAGGTTATATCTACAGCCGCTGGGGCAACCCTACCATTACCGAAGCCGAAGAAAAAATTGCAGCACTTGAAAGTTTTGGTATTGCAGATGAAAACGGGAACCCGATTGCGTTAAAAGCAATTTTACATGCAAGCGGCATGGCTGCTTTAAGTACGTTGATGATTGGTAATTTAAAATCAGGAGATAAGATACTGACTCATTTTTCTTTGTATGGCGGCACACAGGAACTGGTTGAAAAAATTTTACCACCACTGGGTATTGAAGCGATAATTGTTGATCTGCGGGATTTAAATAAAGCTGCTGAAGCTATTCAATCGGACAATAAAATAAAAATGCTTTACCTGGAAACACCCGCCAATCCTACCATACAATGCGTTGATCTGGAAGAATTAACCAAACTGGCAAAAGCAAATAATTTAACAGTAGCTGTTGATAATACTTTTGCCACACCGTATTTGCAACAACCATTTCTATACGGAGTTGATTATGTAATGCACAGCACCACTAAATTTTTAAATGGCCATGGCACCGCCATTGGTGGTGTACTAATTGGTAAAGATGTGGCGTATATGAGTGGGCATATTACAAAAGTGCATCGCCTGCTTGGTGGCAACAGCAATTCTTTTGATGCCTTTTTATTAACGCAGGGAATGAAAACACTTGAAGTACGGATGGAACGTCATTGCCACAATGCAATGGAAGTTGCCGGGTTTTTAGAACAGCATCCGGCCGTAAGTAAAGTAAATTATCTTGGCCTTCCTTCACACCCCGATTATTATACGGCCACCAAACAAATGCGGCATGCAGGCGCCATGCTGAGTTTTGAAATGAAAGGTGGACTGGATGCTGCAAAAAAATTTATTGATAAACTGCAAATGTGTATCCGGGCAGTTTCGCTGGGCACCTGCGATACATTATTATGTCATCCGGCAAGTATGACGCACCATGGCGTACCCAAAGAAAAAAGAGAACAATATGGCATTACCGACGGATTGATACGCATGAGTGTTGGTATTGAAAATGTACAGGATATTATTTTAGATCTGGAGCAGGCATTGAATCATGCATAAAGTAAAAAGTCAAAAATAAAAAATGGACATAGTTATCCGCAGAGCAGTAAAAGAAGATTGTGTACAAATGATGAACCTCATTCAGGAACTGGCTGTGTATGAAAAAGAGCCTGATGCCGTAACCGTAAGCTTTGATCATTTTGTTGAAAGTGGTTTTGGCAAAAACCCGGTATGGTATGCTTATGTGACAACAGTTCCGCTTCCATCTTCGCAATTTCCTCCCCCTTCGGGGTTCTCTGAAAAGAGAACGAACGAAGTTCAAGAGGGGGCCGGGGGCCGGGGTGAGGTAGTAGGATTCGCCCTTTACTATATCCGCTACAGCACCTGGAAAGGCCAGCGCCTGTACCTGGAAGACCTGTTGGTAACTGAAAAAATGCGGGGAAAGGGAATTGGTAAATTATTGTTTGATAAGTTGATCGAAGAATGTAAAGAAAAAAAATACAGCGGCCTTGTTTGGCAGGCGTTGGACTGGAATGAGCCTGCAATAAATTTTTATAAGAAATACGAAGGTGTAAGTATTGATAAAGGATGGTTAAATTGTATGATCAATTTTTAAAATGTTTTTTTCAGGCAGCACATTATTCCTGAACTGCATCTTTGCCGTAAGATTCTATTCTTTCATCTAAACCTTACGATCATGTTATCCACCCTAACAAAAAAAATATTGTACAGCGACATCCTGTTCATCTTTACCGCAGTTTTATTTTTCTCGTGCCAGAAAAATTTAAGTTTTGAAAATGGCAACAGTATTCAACTCCCCGACCTTTCAACAAAAATAAATTCATCCGTATCCGGTTTTGTAACCGATGAAAACAATGCAGCAGTAATGGGTGCAACTGTTCAATTTGGAACAAGTAACATTATTACTGATAAGTATGGTTATTTTGAAGCAAAGAAAGTGCAGGTTGTAAAAGAAGCTGCAGTTGTTACAGTAACCAAGCCAGGTTATTTTAAAGGTATTAAAACCTATATAGCAAAGGAAGGAAAGGCTACTTTTTTCAGAATTAAATTGATACCAAAAACCACAGTTGGTAATATCAATGGCTCATCGGGAGGTACGGTTAGTTTAGCTAATGGACTAAGCATTAAATTGCCTGCAGGCGCTGTGGTGAATGCTGCTACCAATGCGGCTTATACAGGTACGGTTAATGTTTCTGCTTATTGGATAAATCCCGAAGCCGCAGATCTGAATCAAATAATGCCCGGCGATTTAAGAGGTATAGATAACAATGGTTCAATGAAATTGTTGCAAACTTTTGGTATGGCAGCAGTTGAACTAAGGGGTGCATCTGGTGAATTATTACAAATTGCAATTGGTAAAAAAGCAACACTTACATTAACCATTCCCTCTTCACTTTCTGCAAGTGCACCAGCAACAATACCACTTTGGTATTTTGATGAAGCAAAAGGATTGTGGAAAGAAGAAGGCAGGGCTGTAAAAACGGGCAATACGTATGTGGGTGATGTAAGTCATTTTTCGTTTTGGAGTTATGGCTTGCCCGGCCCCTTTGTACAGTTTGATTGTACAGTAAAAGATGCTGCAGGCAATCCGGTTCCTGATGCATTAGTAATTATTGAATACCCAAGTGTTAATAATAATACCTGGGGTTGGGGATACACAGATCCTTCGGGATACATTAGTGGACCAATAACTGCCAATGCACAGTTAACACTCAAAGTATTTACCTACGGCAGTTGTCCGGGAATTCCTTTATATTCTCAAATCATTACCACTGCAAACTCCAATATTTCTTTAGGGAATCTCACAATCGCAAGTAATAATATTGCAACAGTAACGGGCACTTTAAAAAACTGTGCCGGTCAGCCGGTTACAAATGGTTGCATAATAATAGAAGTGGGTAATGAGTATTATTACAGGTATAATGTAAACAGTAACGGCAGCTTTAGTTTTAACCGGGTAATCTGTCCCGGATCTACAGTTGTTGATATTATCGGACAGGATAACACAACCTTACAGGAAGGGTTCATTAATAATTATACCCTGGTAACAGGTAATAATAATATTGGCGATTTACTTACCTGCGGTAATTCTATTCAGGAGTACGTTAACTACACTGTAAATGGCACTCCTTTTTCGGTTGTTCCTCCTATTGGAACTATTCGCGGATACGACAGTATCGCCATTAACTCAAGGGTTATTTATGGTTACGACTCTAATATTAATGCTTACGCAGATTTTGGCATTTCAAAATTAAATATCGGCCCTGGTTCTATACAGAATTTGACTTTTTTTAGTTGTGCCCAAACCGGATATCCATCAACCATACCTGCTCCCATATCTGTTAATATTACTGAGTATGGAAACATAGGACAATTTATCAGTGGAAATTTTAGCGGAACTGTTACCAGTGCAGCACCCCCAAATACTACCTATACAATTACCTGTAATTTCAGGATAAAGCGAAATTATTAAGCTGCTCTTGTGTTCTAAAAGCTTTCTGCAAAACAGAAAGCTTTTTTAATTCCCTTTAAACTACGCCCCTGTTTACGTAAATTTGCGATTCTAAAAAGTTCAATAAAGAAATAAAGTACAAGTACGCCGCCGCATAAAGCTATGGCGTACAAGAGTGCTCCGATAGCTATCGGGACCAATGAAGCTAAATAGCCGTACTAAAGCCCGGCTCAAAAAAAATATTATGGCAGAAAAAATATCCATGGGTGCAGATGGAAAACTGATTGTTCCAAACCACCCAACAATTCCTTTTATTGAAGGCGATGGCATTGGCCCCGATATCTGGAGAGCAGCAGTAAGAGTTTTGGATGCGGCTGTGCAAAAAGCATACAACGGCGAAAAGAAAATTGAGTGGATGAAAGTTTTGGCAGGGAAGGAAGCTTTTGACAAAACCGGCGAATGGATGCCGGAGGCAACTATGGATGCATTTAAGGAATATTTGATCTCGATAAAAGGGCCATTAACTACGCCTGTTGGCGGTGGTATCAGAAGTTTGAATGTGGCATTGCGGCAGGAACTTGATCTGTATGTTTGCCTAAGGCCTATAAAATATTTTGAAGGCGTGCCCTCTCCTATGTGGCATCCCGAAAAAGTGAACATGGTCATCTTTAGAGAAAATACCGAAGACATTTATGCCGGGATAGAATTTATGACCGGCACGCCTGAAGCAACGAAACTTTTGAAATTTTTGGTTGATGAAATGGGTGTGAATGCTTTCCGTTTTCCGGAAACAACTTCGCTGGGTGTTAAACCGGTGAGTAAAGATGGCAGCGAAAGATTGATACGCTCTGCCATTGAATATGCCATTGAACATAACCTGCCCAGTGTAACCATTGTACACAAGGGAAACATCATGAAGTTTACCGAAGGCGCTTTTAAAAACTGGGGATACGAACTGGCCGAACGTGAATTTGCAGATAAAGTTTATACCTGGGAAAGATGGGAAAGAACAAAAAAAGAAAGCGGCGAAGCCGTTGCCAATGAAGAAATGAAAGTTGCCGGCATTGGCCATAAAGTAATTATTAAAGATGCCATTGCCGATAATTTTTTACAACAGGCTTTGCTGGCTCCGCAGGATTTTAGCGTGATTGCCACATTAAATTTAAATGGCGATTATATAAGTGATGCACTGGCAGCACAGGTTGGTGGCATTGGCATTGCACCGGGTGCAAACATTAATTATTTAACGGGCCATGCAGTTTTTGAAGCAACACATGGTACGGCTCCACGTTTTGCAAACACAGATAGTATGAATCCATCATCGGTTATTTTAAGCGGTGTGATGATGCTGGAATATATGGGTTGGAGGGATGCGGCTGAATTAATTACCAATGCTGTAGGTAAAACTATCCGAAATAAAAAAGTGACTATTGATTTTCATAACCTGATGGAGCATGCTACACTGCTGAAGACGAGTGAGTTTGGGGATGAGTTGATAAAGAATTTGTAAGCTGTATTTATTTTTTATTTTACTAATTTTGCCGAAATAAATTTTCATGAAAGTGTGGATTGATATTGATGAGAAAACAATTAAACAAGTAATGAAATTTACTAAGAAAAAAACTATTAGCGAAGCAGTTAATATTGCACTTGCACACTATGTAAAAGTATTAAAAGAGCAAAATTTAAAAGAAATTAAATAGCATATATGAGTAAAATAAAAGTAGCAAACCCCGTAGTAGAATTAGACGGTGATGAGATGACC
>JANOVD010000350.1:0-8409 GCA_031417255.1 Chitinophagaceae bacterium | reverse complement strand
GATGGGTGTTATTAAGCAAACGCATCAGTTGGTGCATGGGTAGGAACACGCCTGTGGCGTGTTCCTAAATTGAATTCGCCATAAGGCGAATTCCTACATGGCGAATTCTGAACACACCAAAAGGCGTGTTCCTACATTATTTTATTTTTATTCTCAACTCCGGTGCAAACATCAACCGGCCATGTGCATCTTTAGCTACGATATCGTAAAAATGCAATTCTTCGCCGGGGCGCATTTGTTCGGTTAAAATTTTTATCCAGAGTGCAGACAATGGAGTTTCTCTGAACAGGTCGGAAACATTACTCATAATGGGCGTTACTTTACCGCTTTGTTCATCTTCGGTAACAGCTTTTCTTTTATACATTGCCCGGTAAGATGAAATGGTATAAACAGATTTTTTATCGTCGGTGATTCTAAGCGGCAGTTTAACCAACTGCACAGCTTCTTCCACATAAACTGTGGCGGTATCTGTTCTGATGCCCAACATGCTTGTTAACTTTGGTGGCGTAAATTTTTGGAAGCCCGTTGGTTTAACAGTAGTTGGTTTTGGCTTTTGTGCCAAAACAATTGATAATGTGGTTGATAAAACAACAGTTAATATAATTTTTACAATGTTTACCATAGTTTTTGAGTATAACTTAAAAACGAAATTACACAACAATTGGTATTCTTTTAAAGTTTTAACTGATTGTTGACAGGCTTTCCTCGATGGTCTTTATCCTGGCTTCGGCATCTGTTTTCTTTTTCTGCTCCAGTTCCAATACTTTGGGTTTTGCGTTTTGTACAAAACGCTGGTTGCTTAATTTTTTTTCTACGGAAACTAAAAAGCCTTTCTGGTACAGAAGGTCTTTCAACAGGTCTTCCTTTAGTGTTGATGAATCGAGTTCTTTTTCAGTTTTTATATAAAACTTATCTTTTTCAACAGCCACAACAATTGAGTTTGCAATGGGTTCTATTGTAAAAGCAAGTTCATCGGCATTAACCTGTTTGCTTAAAATATTTTCAATTGGCTTGTAACTTTCTTTTGCATCTGTTTCAATAAAAAGTTTAATGGTTTCTTTTGGTTTAAGCTGATTTTTATTTCTTCCGTCTCGGATGGTGGTGATAACCTGTTTCAACAATTCTCCCTGCGCCAATAATTTTTCATCAACAGTTTGTACAGCAGCAAATTTTTTTACACAAAGATCATCGCTTTGTGTTTTCAATAAATGATAAATCTCTTCGGTAACAAAAGGCATGTAAGGATGGAGTAGCTGCATCAGTTCTTCAAAATAGCCAATCGTTTTATTGAAAACCGCAGCATCTATCGGTTGTTCAAATCCCGGCTTTATCCATTCCAAATACCAACTACAGAAGTCATCCCAAATTAAAGAGTAAATTGTTTTTAATGCTTCACTCAAACGAAACTGCTTCATTAATCCATCAACTTCTGCCTTTACTTTATTTAAACGATTTTCAAACCAATCAAGAGGAAAGTCGTGAGTCGTGAGTCGTGAGTCGTGAGTAGGATCTAAAATATTACAGTATTACCCACAGAGGTCTGCCGACTTACGACACCCGACTCCCGACTGACGAGCTTCCCACATCTTTACCAACTTCAACGCATTCCAAATTTTATTATTAAAATGTCGCCCCTGCTCCAAACTGTTTTCATCAAACATCAGGTCATTACCTGCGGGAGATGAAACCATAATGCCAAACCTTACCGCATCTGCTCCGTACTTATCTATCAAATCCAACAAATCAGGGCTGTTGCCCAATTGCTTACTCATCTTACGGCCCAGTTTATCTCTCACCATCCCCGTAAAATAAACATCCTTAAATGGAATTTGCTTTTCAAATTCCATGCCCGCCATCACCATACGTGCCACCCAAAAGAAAATAATATCCTGGCCGGTAACCAAAACCGAACCGGGGTAATAATATTTTGCTTCATCATTGCCCGGTTCTGTAATGCCTTTAAAAACTTCCATTGGCCAAAGCCAGGAGGAAAACCATGTGTCTAAAACATCAGAGTCTTGCTTCAGTTGAACATTGGATATTGAATATTGTGTATTGAATATTTCCTTCGCTTCGCTTTCTGTTTCAGCAACCACCATTCTTCCTTCTTCATCGTACCATGCAGGTATTTGTTGTCCCCACCAAAGCTGGCGGCTGATGCACCAGTCCTTTACATTCTCGAGCCAGTATTTATAAGTAGCTAAAAATTTATCGCCGGGATGAATTTTTATATCTCCATCTACAACTGCTTTTAATGCAGGCCCGGCAAGCTCCTTCATGTTTACAAACCACTGAGTACTTATTCTTGGCTCAACAACTACACCCGTTCTCTGGCTATAACCTAATCTTGTTGTGTATTCTTCTTCTTTAGTTAAGAATCCTTTCTCCTCTAATTCTTTGATTATTTTTTTGCGTGCTTTAAAACGGTCTTCGCCAACATAAATTTGTGCAGCAGCACTCATGGTTCCATCTTCGTTGATGGTATCAACCACTTCAAGATTGTGTTTTAATCCTAAATTATAATCGTTTATATCGTGTGCAGGCGTAACTTTCAAGGCACCGGTTCCAAATGACGCATCTACATAATCATCAAAAATTATCGGAATGCGGCGGTTGATCAACGGAACAAAAGCAAAAGCTCCTTTTAAATGAGTATAGTGCTCATCATTGGGGTTAACACAGATTGCAGTATCGCCCATGATGGTCTCAGGTCTTTGTGTTGCTATGCTGATGTATTCTTCTTTACCGGTATCTAATTTGTAGCGGAGATGGTAGAGCTTGCCAGTAATATCTTTGTATTCCACTTCTTCATCGCTTAATGCGGTTTTTGCAGATGAATCCCAGTTTATCATTCTTGCACCACGATAAATAAGCCCTTTATTATAGAGATCAATAAAAACTTTTATTACAGCTTTGTAATAATGATCGTCCATGGTAAAAGTGGTTCGGTCCCAATCTACACTGCAACCCAGTCTTTCAATCTGGTTATAAATAATGCCGCCATATTTATCCTTCCATTCAAAAGCGTATTTTAAAAATTCTTCTCTTGTTAAACTGTTTTTATCAATGCCTTTATCCTTTAACATGGCCACCACTTTTGCTTCAGTGGCAATAGATGCATGGTCGCTTCCGGGCACCCAGCATGCATTAAAGCCGCTCATGCGGGCCTTACGTACCAAAATATCCTGCACGGTTTCATTAAGGGTATGGCCCATGTGTAGTACACCTGTAACATTGGGTGGTGGTATCACCACAGTAAATGCAGGCCTGCCATCGGGCTTGCTGTTAAAATAGCGTTGGCTCAGCCAATGTTTATACCATTTGTCTTCAACTGCTGAGGGCTCAAAGTTTTTAGTCAATTCCATTTTTTTCTTCTACATTATTATTGGATGGCAAAAGTACAAAAAAGAGGGGAGGATTTGAACAGTATTGCCAGCCCATGAAGTTTAGATGCAGAAAAGATTGCCATATCGGGTTTAAATGAAACCTGATTATTAATTTGGTGTAAATGTGAAAATATACCTGGTTGAATTGATAGGATAATCCTTAACGTATGTTTAATTTAAAGTAACTATAGTATACAAAAAACTCAGAATAAATACTACAATAGAAGTATAAAAAATGTAGGAACCAACCTCTCTTGAGGGTTCATCGTATTTAAAATATTTTTTGCCGGTATATTTACTTCTTGCTTTTGAAAAGGCATAATTATAACCAATGTAAAGGCCCAGCAATCCTAAAACAAATATCCATCCAAAAACCTGTCCTCCAAGGCTTGCTGCTGTGCCTTTCAACAATAATTCATCTTCTTCATTTATGGCCTCTTGCTTTCTTATGGTTATGTCCTGCGGTAACATCCTTCTTTCGTCTAACTCGGTTTCCACAGCTGTCAACATTTCAGGGCTCCATTCATCAAATTCATAAACCATTTGTAGTAATTCATCGTTTGATTTTTGTTGTAGTGTTTCAGTAAATTGGTTACGCATGCAGTGTGTATTTTACCTGTGTAATAATCTTACTCAAATATAATAGTAGTTTTTGTAAAACGGGTTACAAAGCAAACCCAACACTAATGCCGCCCCAGCGATGGTATTTACCCGTACGAAATTCTTTTGTAATAATGGATTGGGTGTAGGAGAGATAGATTTTTTTAAAATTTACAATAATACCGGCATCTGCCTGAAAAGTTACCCTGCTAATATCGCTGCCGGTAATGGTGTAAGGGTTTTTACGGGTAAAAAGCCCGCCCTGCATAGTAGCATCGTAACCAATAAAATTTGCCTTGCCCTGGCTGTAAAAATAGTATTCGGCTTTTCTTTTATCATTGCCGAGTGGCAAAAATCTTTTATTAAAACGGCCAGCCATAAAATTTAATCCACCGCTTAATTTATTATTCAATGTTCCAAATCTTGCTTCCCCTGTTGTGTTAAGTAAAAAATTATTTCCTGCACTAAGTAATTGCTTTTCGTAATTGAGTTGATAATTAAAGATGATATCATTTTTGGTTTGATGCTGCCAGCCATGTGGCAGCGGATTTTTTAACCATCGGTGAATATTATACTGTATATCGTACCCCAGAGCCGCCGGGCCCATTACACCAATGCTGAATGAGGTAGCTATTTGTTGTTTGTGTATTTCATCCGCCTGTATTGAAAATATTTTTAAAGAAATATTGGCATTAAAAGGCCTGTCGCTGTATAAAATGCTGTCGCTTAAAATTGTGGTGGGTGTGTAGCCAAATAAATTAAAAGTAATACCGTATTGGGGCTGCGTATCAAAAGGCGTCCACAATAACCTCACCGCTGGTACTTTTTTTATGAAAGGGTGTACATACTCAAATGTAATGCCTTGTGTGTAATATTTATCTGTTTTAGTAAAATAATCATTATCGTAATGAAATCTGAAGTATTTTTTTTGCTGTATGTTTCTGAATGTGGAGCTGTTTTCAATTAACTGTGCCTTTGCAATACCCGGGCAGCAAGTTAATATAAGAAAAAAGCCAGGGTATAGTAGGGATTTTATCACAAGCGATATACGGATAAATCAACAGCAAGGATTTTTAGTGGCGTAAACCAGTATTTAAATATCTACCACTTAATTTTGAGAGATGAAAAAGATTTCTCTTTACATCATGATACTGTTTTATGCAGGTGCAGGTGTTAATCACTTTATACATCCGGCATTTTATATAAACCTCATGCCGCCCTGGCTGCCTTTGCATAAAGAGCTTGTTTTTATAAGTGGTATTTGCGAAGTTTTGTTTGCGTTACTTTTATTATTTCCTATAACGAGAAGACTGGGTGCATACTGTATTATTGCATTACTGATTGCAGTATTTCCAGCTAATATTCAAATGCTGCTGAATTATTACCGGGATGATAATCCAATGATATGGATTGCCATTTTACGTTTACCATTGCAACTGGTTTTAATCTGGTGGGCTTATAGTTTTACAAAACCAATTGTTTCAAAAGGCCGGTTCTTTTTTTAATCCTGCAACACTTCATGTTTGCTGTGTGCTTCTGTAAGTTTGCGCTGTACATCGTAAGCAACCGGTGCATACGAATTAAAAAACATATTGAACCTTGCACGGCCTTGTGTTAAACTGCGTAATGATGATGAGTACTGGTGCATTTGCGCCAGCGGAACTTTGGCAGTTATCTTTTCAAAATGCCCTTCTGCTTCCATACCTTCCACCACACCCATACGGGTTTGCAGATCGCCCATTACTGCACCAACCACATCATCTGCACAAAATACTTCTACTGTATAAATGGGCTCAAGCAATTGAGGATCGGCTTCTATAAAAGCCTGGCGGAATGCATGTAACCCGGCTATCTTAAATGAAATATCGTTGCTGTCAACATCATGCATCTTTCCATCAAATACACTCACCCTTACATCACGAACATAACATCCGGTAAGCGGCCCGTTATGCATTTTTTCCATCACGCCTTTTAATATAGAAGGAAGAAAACGGGTATCAATAGCACCACCAACAATGCAATTACAGAAAACGAGTTTACCGCCCCAGTCCAGGTCAATTTCTTCTTTGCTGCGCAGGTTCAATCCCTCCGGGTTGGGCATGCCTTCGTACCAGGGTTCAATACGCATATACACTTCGCCAAACTGGCCTGAACCTCCGCTTTGTTTTTTATGCCGGTAGCTCGATTCGGCCCTTCGGCTGATGGTTTCACGATAAGGGATCTTTGGCTTTTCAAATTTTATATCCAGTTTATGTATGTGTGCAATCTTCCATTGCAATACTTTCAGGTGCAGTTCGCCCTGGCAGTGCAGCAAGGTTTGCTTTATTTCGGGCGATACTTCAAAACGCACCGTGGCATCTTCTTCCTGTAAAGTATGCAGCGCCTGCGACAGTTTTTCTTCATCGCCTTTATTAACTACCGAAATGGCTATAGTAACATTTGGTTTTGGAAAGATGATAGGTTGCAGTTCTACATGGCTACCTTTTTCGTGCAGTGTATTATTTACATGGGTTGATCGTAGTTTGATTGTTGCACCAATATCGCCTGCCACCAGTTCCAGCACCGGCACACGGGTGTGGCCTTCCAGCAAAAACAACTGGTTTATTTTTTCTGTAACACCTGTGTTTTCGTTTATCAATTCGCAGCCGGTTTTTATGCTGCCGCTATACACTTTAAACAAACTGAGTTCGCCAATATGCGGTTCTATGATAGTTTTAAAAATAAAGATACAGGCCGGTCCTTTTACATCGCAGGGCAATTCGCCTCCGGCAACAGTTTTTTGCGGCGGCATTTCAGCAGGTGCAGGACATACATAATCTATAAAACTCAAAATGCGGCCGATGCCCATATTTTTTTCGGCTGATGCACAAAACAGCGGGAAGATATCGTGCCTGATCATGGAAGTATGCATACCGGCTTTCATTTCTTCCTCGGTAAGTTCGCCCTGATCAAAATATTTTTCCATCAGGCCTTCATCGTTCGATGCGATGGTTTCAACCAATGCTTTGTGCAGTTGATCAGCTCTTTCTTTTTCGCTATCAGGGATAGGCATTTTTTCGGGCTTTCCTCCATCGGGGCCAAATTTGTACATGATCATGGTGAGTACATCAACGATGCAGTTAAAACCTGCACCGGTTTGCACCGGGTATTGCACAGCCACCACATTTTCGCCGAAATGTTTTTTTGCATCACGCAGGGTGCGGTCAAAATCTGCTTCATCCCTGTCTAATTGATTCACAACAAAAATGGTGGGTGTTTTAAATGTATCGGTGTATTCCCATATTACATCGGTGCCCACTTCTACACCCATGGCAGCATTCAACACCATCACACCGGTATCAGCCACCCGCAGGGCGCTTATCACTTCGCCGGCAAAATCATCATAGCCGGGCGTGTCAATAATATTTATCTTATAATTCTTCCAGGGCATGTGCAGCAACGAAGAAAAAATGGAGCTTTGTCTTTCAATTTCCAGCTCGTGGTAATCACTTACTGTATTTCTTGCAGCAATACTGCCGCGGCGTTTGGTAACGCCTGCATCAAAGAGCATGCTTTCGGCAAGGGTGGTTTTACCACTGCCTGCATGTCCCAGCAGGGCGATATTTTTTACATGATTTGAATCGTAAACTGCCATAACGGATAATTTATTGAATAAAGAAATGCTCTATAAACTAACCAGCCAGCCTGGTGAAGGCTGGCTGGTGTTTATGGAGGTTAAAGTTTTATGAATGCATGAAACTCATTTCCGAGGTTCTCAAGATCAGACAGCAGCTTCTCCAGTTTTTCGCCAATATAATGATGGGGAATGCGGTGCCCGAAAGTTGGATGCCGTTCTGCTTCGTTTGCATGCTGTTTGATCTCGTGTTTCAGATCATGCACATTAATAAGCTGGATATGGAACTGGTTGTGAAAATGTTCAATACCCATCAATACATCATGATCACTTTTGCCCGGCGCAAAATAATATAATTCGTTTTTAAGCTGGTTGATCTTTTCCCGATAAGCTGTAAGTGTATTATACCATTGTTTACACTCATCAAGGAGTGAGCGGTGTTGTGTTTCTGTAAACATGTTGATAGAATTTAGTTGTTTTATAGAATGAGTATCAGTTTCGTAAATGCCTGATCTGTTGCCCGAATAAAGGTATTAACTGTGTAAAATAAAAACCTGATATTGGTCATGCTGCACAATAAGCCTTATCATTTTCAAGCGGGGAGGGATAAGAATAACTTTACGACTTTCAGTGGCTGGCAAATGGGTATGCTGCAGGCTGAATGATTTATACTAAAGTAACAAAATTTTATTTAAAAAGTAAAGTGTTTTTTTAATAATTTTTGCACAGGCAGAAGAACGCAGGCGAAAGGGGAGTTTTATTGCCTCTCCAGCAATTTTTTCTTTTGTGCTTCGTATTCTTCTTTGGTTA
>JANOVD010000349.1:0-3780 GCA_031417255.1 Chitinophagaceae bacterium | reverse complement strand
CCGGGTATTTTGTTGGCGATGCCCGTTCTTTAAGTTCCAATATTTTTGTTCAGGATCTTGCTTGCTGTTCAAGGCTTAATCCCAATAATCAAAATTGCCTTAACTATGAAGCTTTATATGCCAGTTATGCAATTATAAATACACCATTTATCGGAGGCTCTTTAACTATTGCTCCATATTCAAATGCGGTATGTTTTGCATTTTGTATTGGCGGCACTGTTGTTTTTAATCCTCCACCTGTAATAAATTGCCCGGTTAATGTTTCGCAAGATGCCGATAACGGGGTTTGTAATGCCTTAATCACTGTGCCTGGCCCAGTGGTTGTTGACAATTGTACCTATTCAGGGGCAAATCCTGAATTGGTAACTAACGGAAGCTTTTCTGCAGGTGCCGCAGGTTGGAGCCATTGCGGTAATATTGTTGAAGCATTTTGCAATGAAACCTGTTACGGAGGTTCAAATGCTGCAAATAGTGTAGCTGAGATTGACCATGAAGATGGTAGTGATGTAACTCCTGCTGATAACCGTACACTTTGTCAAAACATTAGTGGTTTTACCGTGGGTAAAATATATCAATTAAAATTTAAGGCCTCACGAAGAGTTGGGGCACCGGCAACTGTTGGCGCTATAGTTAAAATAGATGGTGGTGCTTTTAATACAACTGTTCTAAGGTCTAATACCAGCTTTAGTTTAACTGATGAAACGTTTACTTTCTTTGCAACTCAAACTACTCATCAATTAACCTTTGTTCCATCTGCAGGATGGGTTGGAAGCTATGGATTTATTGTGGATGATATCTCCATAAAAAAACAAATGGGTAGTATAACCAATAATTACAACAATACCAGTAATGGCTCAGGCACATACCCTGTTGGTATAACCAATATTGTGTGGACAATTGTTGATTGCTCTGGAAATGCACATACCTGCAATCAGACTGTAACGGTAATCGATAATCAGGACCCTGTTATTACCGTTTCAAATCGATTAATATGTTTTGAAACAGGTAACAATGGCTGCAATATTAACCTGGCCGCATCTGCAACTGATAATTGTGCATTATTTTCATTAACAAGTGATGCTCCATCCTGTTTTCCAGTAGGAACAACAACAGTAACCTGGACAGCAGTTGATGTTAATGGAAATACTTCCACCGCTATACAAATGGTAACCCGTAATCCGGAAATACAATTGGGTGTTTGTGCCGGCCGTACCAGAACTATATTCAGCGGCACAACCGGTGGAGTAGGACCTTTTGGGCCTCAGAGTATTAATCTTACTTCAACGGTAAGTGGAGGAACACCGGGTTATTCATACAGTTGGTCGCCTGCGGCGGGATTAAATGATCCGAATATTGCTAACCCAATTGCCAGCCCGGCAGCTACTACAACCTATGTATTAACAGTAACCGACAACAAAGGTTGCACACGTAGCGTCAGCATTACTATCAAGGTGTTACCATTGTCGAGTGCAGTTTGTTCTAACAATGGAAATAATCTTAAGTTCAATGTATGTCATATACCTCCGGGCAATCCATCAAATGCACATGGCATTTGTATTAGCGTAAATGCTTTAAATGCACATTTAACAAGTGGCAGTGTTGGCCATCAAAACTGTTACCTGGGTGAATGTGATCAACTGTGTTTCAACGCCACAAATGATCCTCCAACCAATTCACTGGTAGACCTGGGGATTCAAACAGAAAAACTAAATTCAAATCAGGTTAAAATAATTAAAGTATCCGAAGAGGAGCTGGTAACATCCCTTGCGGTAATGGCAAGTCCCAATCCAACAACGGGCTCGTTTTTATTACAAATAAGAAGCGATGACAGTAAGACTCCTGCAATGGTTCGTGTAATGGATGCCAATGGTATAGTGATAGAATCGTTTAGGAATGTTCAAATTGGTAATAGCCTGCGATTTGGAAATACTTACAGAGGTGGAAATTATTATGCCGAAATAATACAGGGCAATAACCGTAAAGTAGTAAGGTTGGTTAAGCAAAACTAACTTGAAATTTCTGTTTATATTAAGGAGGCTGTTTTATCAGCCTCCTTTTTTTATTTCTATTACCCGTTAAGTTTCTTTTCAATTCTATTATCTGGGATAAACCAGATAGCAGCAACCAACACATAAATTGTAAATCCTATCCAGGGATTAATAAATGAACATCCTATACCCGTGATGTATAGAATAACTGATATAATTCCCTTTTTGTCTTTACCAATGGCCAGGGCCAGTGCAGAATCTTTGCCATGAATTTTTGAAAGGCATTGTGCCAGAATATAATAAGCCACACCCGCCATCATTAAAATAACGCCGTATAATATTACCGGCCATTTACTAAAGTGGTTTTCGCCCATCCAGGCGGTTGCAAAAGGAACCAAAGAAAGCCAGAATAGTAAATGGATATTTGACCAGAGAACAGGACCGCTTACTTTATGAACAATATGCATTAAATGGTGATGATTGTTCCAATAAATACCGATATAAATAAAGCTGAGTACATAACTCATAAATACAGGGAGTAAGGGTTTCAGGTCTTGCAGATTATTGCCATGCGGCACTTTCATTTCCAAAACCATAATGGTAATGATTATGGCCAGCACCCCATCACTGAATGCTTCTAATCTTCCTTTGCCCATAGCTGTTTAGTTTAAATTGCAATTTAATAGAAAGCAATGAGACATAAGACGTGAATAGTGATTTGTGAGACTATGGTAGGGGGTTAACAGCAACAAACAACGAGCAACTGTTCTTCATTCTTCCTTATCTCTGTCAATAACTTTTGCCTCCTCCGGTTTTCCTCTCTTATAAATAATTAATCCGTTTAAAAAATTACGGAGCAACTGATCGCCGGCTTCTACAAAGCCGGGATGATCTTCGTTTCTGAAAAGGTCGCCCAGGGCACCTTTGGAAATTTCAAAATCAACAAGTTTCAAAATCTCAATAATATCATCATTACGCAAAGAAAGCGCCACTCTTAATTTTTTAAGTATATCATTATTACTCAGCATCTTTTTAATATTAAATAGTAAAAAAAAATCCTTTCAAATAGAAAGGATTTTTAAATAAGGTTGTATCGTAAAGCTTAATAACCGCCTCTATTGTAACCTCCGTCACCACCGCCACGGTTTCCGCCGCCGCCGCCGCCGTAACCACCACCGCCACTGCGATTGCCACCACCGCCGCCGTAGCCGCCACTTTTCTTGTAGCCACCACCGCCACCGCCAAAGCTACGCTTTGGGCGATCGCCTTCCTGACGAGGTTGAGATTCGTTAACGATTAATTTACGACCCTGAACTTCAATTTCATTTAAGGCAGCGATTGCAGCTTTAGCAGCTTCATCGTCTTCCATTTCAACAAAACCAAATCCTTTGCTACGGCCGTTCATTTTGTCCTTCAAAATTTTAGCGCTGGTAACAGTGCCATGCTCTGTGAAGAGATTCATTAAATCGTCATCAGTCATAGACCAACTGAGATTTCCTACATAAATGTTCATTGTAAAAACTTTTAAATAAATAAATAAAAAACAATAATGACTTAGTTGTTACAATGCACTGAATCGGACTTCAAAAAAGCTACTTCAGTCAATAGCGAAAAACTAAAACCATTAATTAACAAAGTAAAGATAGGGTTTTCCTTATAAAATTGCCAATTACCGATTAAAATAATTACAATATGCCATATAAGGAGTATATGCTTAAAATTCAAGCAGTTAAGTACATATTTTATTTCTTTTTGATTAATAATTATTGCTTATCTTCGAAATTATTCAATG